>NZ_QSRV01000002.1:0-5308 GCF_003437235.1 Collinsella sp. TF07-1 | reverse complement strand
GAGGCGTCCTCGGGCCTCCTGATCTCGTGCGGGTGCATCAGCGCCCGGTACGCCTCCCTGGCCACGTAGCGCTTGAGGCACCTCATGACCTCCCTGTCGCTCTTTCCCCGCCCCCCTGGCCCTCTCGGCGTACTCGGCGGTCTCGGGGTCGCGCATGACCCTCTGCCTCGCGATCTCGTGCAGCGCGCTGTTCGCCTGCCGGTCGCCGCCCCTGTTGAGCCTGTGCCTCACGGTCTTGCCGCTCCCCTCTTTCCCCCTGCCGGTCGCCGCCCCTGTTGAGCCTGTGCCTCACGGTCTTGCCGCTCGAGGCGGGGATGGGGCAGGCCCCGCATATCGCCGCGAACGACGCCTCGGAGCGCAGCCTGCCCGGGTTGTCCCCGGCCGCGACCGCGAGCTTGGCCGCGCTCACGGGCACCGCACCCGTACATCGCCAGCAGCGCGGGGCAGTTCTCCTCCAGGGACGCCTCGATCGCGCGCTCCATGTCGAGCGCCGCGTCGCGCGCCGCCTCCCACAGGTCCGCCAGCGCGCCGAGCGCGGCGCCAAGCGCGCCCTCGGCGCGCACGGAGGGGAGCTCCTCCATCAGCCTCGGCCCTCCCATGCCGCGGAACCTCGACCTGAGCCCCTCCGGCGCGGTGGTGAGCAGCGACCTCGCGGTGTTTATCGCCGAGGTCCGCGCCTTCACCGCCCCGGAGCGCGCCGCGAGCATGCAGCGCACCCCGTCGACCCACCCGTCCTGGCTCTTGGGGGTCCCGAGCTTTGAGCCGGACATCGCCGCGCGGGCGGCCCTCTCCGCGTCCGCCTCGTCGCACTTTCCCTGCCCCGGGCGCCTCCTCTGCATCCTCGCCGGGGAGAGAGCCTCGCGCACGGGCATCCCCAGCGACGCGAGGTGCCTGGTGAGGCCCGCCCCGTAGGACGACGTCCCCTCCATCGCGACGCAGGCCGGCTCCCCGGCCGCCGCGATCGCCCCGGCGAGCGCCTCGTAGCCCGCCGCGTCGGCGGGGAACTGGCGGGACAGGACCTTGCGGCCCCTCCAGTCGAGGACGCACAGCCAGTGCGAGTCGGCGTGGGTGTCGACCCCGCAGAAGACCGGCCCGCGGGCGCCGGGTGTCGATTCGGTTCTCATGTCTCGCTCCGTTCTTTCCGTGCTCGCCTGGACCGGGCAGACGGCACACTGACGGGGCGCGATAGAATGCGGTTGTTCGGGTCCGCGGTATCGCTCCATGCTCCTATTAGGTCATGCGGCGGTCTCGGCTCGCCGCGGCCCGCGCGGGACATGTCAGGAAACGAGGGCAGCCCTGTGGGCGCCAGCGGAATGTGGGGTCACCGCGCGGTCCGCATCTGATGGTGTCGACGTCAATGGTATACGGGTGCACCATCGACGTCTTCAATACAGAAAATATCAGTGCGGAATATTTTGGGAGGTAGCCCAAACAGCCCCGGCGGGGTCCTGTGTAGTCACCCTTTAGGCGGAACTCTCCTAATGGGTTGAGCGTTCTGGATTCTTGCTTGCTACCGTTTATCGCGTATAGCTACCGTTTGCGGAATAAGTAACACTCCTTAATAAACCGTGTAGAATCTCAGATAAGCACGGAGTTTTCCAGGGAGACGCTGTCCTTTGTTGTGTGCAAGGGGCGGCGTCTCTTTGGCGCTTGGAGGCCGTTCTGCAGCAGGACGGCGGACGTGCGTCACATATTCAAAAGCCAACGTCGAGATGGGTTGTGATGATAATGGGCAAGTACGTAATCGTGGTTGAGTCTGGTTCGGATGTGACGCCGGAGCTCTGCGAGCGCTATGGCATCGTGCGCGTGCCCATGCATGTCACGATTGGTGACGAGACCGTCGAAGACGGATCGATCGACCCGCTTGAGATTTACTCGCGTTGCAACGAGTTTGGTGTGATGCCCAAGACCAGCGGTTGCTCGCCGGCGGATTTTGCGCATGTGTACGACCGCATCCACGCCGAGCGGCCCGATGCGACCATTTTGCATCTTGCGTATTCCGAGGTTACGACCTGCTCACATCAGTCGTCGAAGATTGCGGCAAAGGGCCGCGATTACGTCTTCTCCATGGATACGCGCTTTGTGTCGGTGGGCCAGTCGCTTGTCGCCGTTGAGACCGCCAAGTATATCGAAGCCCATCCGGATGCCACCGTCGACGAGATTTTCGCCTTTACCAATTCGGTGATGGACCGCGTGCTGCTGGGCTTTGTTCCTACGGACCTTGCCTTCCTTAAGGCGGGTGGTCGCTTGTCCAACGTCGCGTTTCTTGGCGCCCATCTGCTCAAGATTAAGCCCTGCATTGAGGTAACGGGTGGCAAATTCGTGGCGACCAAGAAGCTCCGCGGCTCTATGCTCAAATGTGCCCGTGCCTTTATTGACCACATGGTTGCGAAGGGCGATATTGATTACTCGCACATTGGTTTGGCGTATTCAGTGGGCCTTTCCGAGGAGCTGCGCGACGATATGGAAGTCTATGCGCACGACCTGGGCTTTAAGGACGTTACCTGGACTCAGGTCGGCGGCGTCATCTCGAGCCACTGCGGCCCGACCGCCTTCGGTGCGGTGCTCACGCTTAAGGCGTAAGGCCTGGCGTCTATCGATATCTATTGCCTCGGCGGCGGGCGGGTTGCGATAACCTTTCCGCCGCTCTTGCGTGGGGCCAAATAGGACAACCCAATTGGCCGCCAAACCGTTTCACCATCATGCGTATGGGCTAGAATGGCTCTGGCATTTTAATTGGCAATAACCAAAGAGAGGCAAGGTTGCGGGAATGGCTGAGATGACGCTTGAGGGTGTGGATGCTCGTCCCGAGGACTCTGCGTTTACCCTGGGCCGCGTACATTCGATTGAAACGATGGGAACGGTCGACGGACCCGGCATCCGCTTTGTGGTGTTTGTTCAGGGCTGCCCCATGCGTTGTGCGTATTGCCACAACCCCGATACCTGGTCGGTTAACGGCGGCACCATGGTGACCGTCGAGCACCTGATGGACGAGTTCCAGAGTAACCATGAGTTTTACCGCAGTGGTGGTGTTACGGTGTCCGGCGGCGAGCCGCTCCTGCAGCCCGAGTTTTTGGCCGACCTGTTCTGTGCAATGCACAACAACCCCGATGGCCGCGTGCATACCTGCCTTGACAGCTGCGGATATGCGTTTGACCCCAACCATCCCGAGAAGTTCGATGCTGTGCTCAACGAGACCGACATGGTGCTGCTCGATATTAAACATGCCGATCCCGTCGAGCATAAAAAGCTGACCGGTTGCGACCCCGCACGCATTCTGGCGTTTGGTGATGAACTCGCGCGTCGCAAGATTAAAGTCGTTATCCGCCACGTGGTGGTGCCGGGCATTACCGACACGGTGGAGGAGTGCGAGAAGCTCGGTCGCCTCATCGCTCCATGGCACAACGTGGTGGGTCTGGAAATGCTGCCGTATCACACGATGGGTGTCGTCAAGTACGAGCAACTGGGCATTCCCTATAAGCTGGAGGGCGTACCTCAGATGGATACCGTGCGCATGCCCGAGCTGCGCAATGCCGTTATGGCCGGCATGAAAAAGCGCCGTGCGGAGCTCAGGTCGGCCATTGGCTAACAAGCCCGTCCCAAATTGACTACCCTTTAAGATGTGCAACAAGGTGGGTTGGGTCAGCGAGGATGGTTACTATTCGACATGCGATGCGGGCCTTATCGACATCGATGGCCGTACCTATGTCATGAGCGTCATGACATCGATGCCGTGGAGCGACCGCTCGAGCGAGGTTACGGCCGCGATTGCAAAGGCTCTGTTTGATACGCGAGCTGCACTGGCTTAGCGTGTTCGTTTGGCGAGGTCAAACAAAATGCTGGTACCATACCGTGGTTGAGAATTTCGTATAGGTTTGGGGAATGGTATGGCTACCATCGCGATTATCGGTGCGCTCGAAAAAGAGATCATGCAGATTAAGGAAGAGCTGAGTGACGTTTGCGAGGCGCGGGAGGCAGGCTTGACCGTCGTGAGCGGTGAGCTCGACGGCCTGACAGTTGTCGCCACAACGGCGGGCATGGGCACAGTGAACGCCGCCGCTGCAACGCAGCACCTCATTAGTAAGTATGCTCCGCAGGCTGTTGTGTTTTCGGGCATTGCGGGCGGTTTGAACCCCAAGCTCCATATCGACGACGTGGTCATTGGCAAACGCCTGCGCTATCTGGATACCGATACCGCGCTTATCGCCGAGTCTGCACCGGGGCTTGAGGAGTTTGGTTCGACGCCCGCGCTGGTCGATATTGCCGTCGACGTGCTTGCTGAGCGTGGGTTCGTTGACGCTTCGACAAATGCAGTCGCTTCGAACGAGGGCACCAAGCAGTTCCTGGTCGGCACGATTGCCACGGGTAACCGCTTTGTGACGGGCGCCGCCATGCGCAACGACGCTATCGAGGCGACGCATGCCGATTGTGTCGGCATGGAGGGCGCGGCAATTGCCCATGTCGCAACCAAAAATGGTGTCGATTGCCTGGTGTTGCGCGCTATCAGCGATAATTGTGACGAGGCGTACGATGCAATTTGCGATCGAGAGTTCGATCTGTTCGAGTATGCGCGTGTCGCAAGTGACATCACGCTCGATATCGTCCGCCGCATTGCCGCTGCGCAATAGCGCGCTCTTTTGTAAGAACCTACGACCAAGGAGTGTCCATGGCCGATTCCATTAACTACCAGCTTGCCAAGTTCGTCGCCAGCTACGGCAAGGTTTCGCAGATTCCCGAGTCCACCTGCCCCGAGGTGAGCTTTGTGGGCCGCTCCAATGTGGGCAAGTCGTCGATTATGAACAAGCTCTTTGGCCGCAAGAACCTGGTCAAGGTTTCGAGTACGCCGGGCAAGACGAGCAACATCAACTTCTTTGAGGCCGACGACGTGCATTTCGTGGACCTGCCGGGTTACGGTTTCGCTCGTCGCTCCAAGGCCGAGCGCGACCGCTGGGCCGAGCTTATTGGCGACTTCTTTGACTCCGAGCGCAGCTTTAACCTGGTCGTGTCGCTGGTTGACATTCGCCACGACCCCAGTAAGCTCGACCATGACATGATCGACTACCTGCAGGGCAACGAGTTCAACTTTATCGTTTGCCTCACCAAAGCCGACAAGCTCAGCCGCACCCAGCAGGCCCGCCAGGCAGCAGCCATCAAAAAGCAGCTCAACGTCCCGGCCGAAAACGTAATCATCACAAGCTCCCAAACCGGTGTGGGCATCGACGAGCTCAAGCGCCGCATTGCCGAGGTGTGCCTCTAATAAGTGCTTCAGTCTAGCAAGAGCCCCTACCAATAAAAAGCCAAACTATCA
>NZ_QSRV01000019.1:0-45745 GCF_003437235.1 Collinsella sp. TF07-1 | reverse complement strand
TCGGTTCCCGTTTACGAGAGCGACGTTCTCAGCAACTCGTTGAAGAGCTTCGGGTTGCCCTTGCCGCGGCTCGCCTTCATGCACTGGCCCACCAAAAAGCCGATGACCTTCTGGTTGCCGTCACGATACTGCTGTGCCTGATCGGCACAGTTTGCCAGCACCTCGTCCACGATCGGCTGCAGCGCGCCGGCATCGCTCACCTGACGCATACCGCGCTCGTCGACGATCTTATTGGGGTCGTCGCCGGTCTGGGCCATGGCCTCAAAGACCTCGTGCGCCTGGTTGGAGCTGATGGCGTCGGTCGCCAGCAGCTTAGCCAGCGCTGCCACCTGAGCCGGCGCGATGCCGGACTCGGCGAGCGACACACCCGCTCCCTTAAGGTAGGCGATCATCTCGTTGACCAGCAGGTTTGCGACCGTCTGGGCCTCCTTGCCAGCCATACCGGCAGCGGCGGCCTCAAAGAACTCGGCAAACTCCGGGTCGCCGGCAATCTGCTCGGCGTCGGCCGTCTTAATGCCAAAGTCGGCCTCAAAACGAGCGCGCTTGGCATCGGGCAGCTCGGGGATCTCGCCACGGCAACGATCGATAAACTCGTCGTCCAGGTCGAACGGCGCCAGGTCGGGATCGGGGAACAGGCGATAGTCGTCGGCCGTCTCCTTCACACGCATGACCACGGTGCGCTTGCGGCTGGGCTCCCAGTGGCGGGTCTCCTGGTAGATAATGCCGCCCTCCTCGAGTACCTCTGCCTGGCGGCAGATCTCGTAGGCAAGGCCGTCATGCAGGCTCTTAAACGAGTTGAGGTTCTTGAGCTCGGTCTTGGTGCCCAGCTTGGTCTCGCCGCGGCGGCGCAGCGACACGTTGCCGTCGCAGCGCATGGAACCCTTCTCCATGGAGCAGTCGGAAATGCCAAGCGTCACAAAGATGCGACGGAGCTTCTCCATAAACAGGCGAGCCTCCTCGGGCGTACGCAAGTCGGGCTCAGTTACAAGCTCGATGAGCGGCGTGCCGCAGCGGTTGTAGTCGACGAGCGACTCGGCCGCGGCGGTAATGCGGCCCTCGGCGCCGCCCACGTGCACCATCTTGGCGGCGTCCTCCTCCATGTGGATGCGCAGGATGCGAATGGGCACCGTGTAGGAACCGTCCTCGCGGCGCTCGGGCATCTGCAGGTTGGACGCATCGTAGCTGGCCAGATGGCCGGCACGCTGGTTGCCCTCGCGCATGGTCGACGTCATGGACGTGGACAAGCCCTCGGCGTTGGCCGAAGCGCTCGCCAGACTCTGGGCCTCGGCCTCGCCAAACGCGCAATCGGGGCGCTCGGCGGCACCGCGACCGGTCACATCCAGATCGAGGTGACCGTACATGGCAAAGGCGACCGGACCCTGCGTAGTCTGGAAGTTCTTGGCCATATCGGGATAGAAGTAGTGCTTGCGGTAGAACATCGAGTGGCGCTGGATCTCGCAGTTGGTGGCGAGACCGGCCTTGACGATGCTCTCGATGGCGCGCTTGTTGGGCACCGGCAGCGCACCGGGCAGGCCCAGGCACACCGGGCACACGTTGGCGTTGGGCTCGTCATCGTGGCTAAGCTTGCAGTTGCAGAACATCTTGGTATCGAGTGCGGTGAGCTCGGTATGGATCTCCAGGCCGATCACGGCCTCCCAATCCTGCAGGACCTCGGAAAGCTCCTTCATTACAGCTCGCCTCCCTTCCCGGCAAAATCGGGCGCGACGGAAAGCGCGGGCGCACCCGTGGCGGCATCGGCAAAGCCGCGCTCAAGGGCGCGGGCAAACGTGAGCAGCTGACGGTCCTTAAAGGCCGGGCCAACCAGCTGGGCAGAAACGGGCAGCTTGCTGTCCTCGCCCAGGCCCAGAGGCACCGAGATACCGCCGTTGCCGCAAATGTTGAGCGAGATGGTGTACAGGTCGGAGAGGTACATCTGCGTGGGGTCGCTGATCTCGCCAAACTTAAAGGCCGTGCGCGGCGAGGCGGGCATGAGGATGGTGTCCACCTTGGCATACGCGGCATCGTAGTCCCGCGTGATGAGCGTGCGGGCCTTTTGCGCAGCGTAGTAGTACTTGTCGTACACGCCCGAGCTCAGCAGGTAGGCGCCGAGCATCTGACGGCGCTTGGCCTCGGCGCCAAAACCGTGGGCACGCGAAAGCGAGCTCTGGTCGGACATGTTGGCGCAGCCCTCCTCCTGATAGCCGTAGCGAATGCCGTCGAAACGTGCCAGGTTGGAGAACGCCTCGGCCGGGCCGATGACGTAGTAGGCGGCGATGGCGGCATCCAGGTGCGGCAGGTCGACCTCCACGAGCTCGGCACCCTGGTTCTGCAGCTCCTGGGCGGCGCGCTGAACGGCGGCCTTGACCTCGGGCGTCAGACCCTCGGCCTCCATAAACGCAGGGATAATGCCCACGCGCTTGCCCTCGATGCTGTCGTTGAGATGCTCGGTAAAGTCGACGGCGCAATCCTGGCTGGTGCAGTCGTACGGATCGTGGCCCGCGCCGGTAAGCGCGTTCATGGCCAGCGCGACGTCCTCGACCGTGCGGCCAAAGGGACCCACCTGGTCGAGCGACGAGCCAAAGGCGACCACGCCGTAACGGCTCACGGCGCCATACGTGGGCTTAAAGCCCACCACGCCGCACAGCGACGCCGGCTGGCGAATGGAGCCGCCGGTATCCGAGCCCAGCGAGAGCGCGACCTCGCCCGCGGCGACGGCGGCAGCGGAGCCGCCCGAAGAGCCGCCGGGCACGCGCTCGGTATCCCAAGGGTTGTTGGTGCGGTGGAACGCCGAGCTCTCGGTGGAGCTGCCAAAGGCAAACTCGTCCATGTTGGCCTTGCCCATGGGCAGGCAGCCGGCGTCGAGCATGCGCTGGACGCAGGTAGCGGTGTAGACGCTCTGGTAGTTCTCGAGCATGCGGGAAGCACAGGTGGTGCGCGTGCCCACGAGGTTCATGTTGTCCTTGATGGCCAGCGGCACGCCCGCGAGCGGAGGCAGAGGCTCGCCTGCGGCACGGTCGGCATCCACGCGCGCGGCGGCCTCGAGCGCAAGCTCGGGCGCCACCTGCAGGAATGCCTGGACCCCGCCCTCGCGCGCCTCGATGGCGTCAAGGGAGGCCTGGGCCACCTCGGTAGCGGTAAAGTCGCCGGCGGCAACGCCCGCGGCGATCTGGGCGGCAGTAAGGGAATCGAAGCTCTGCGCCATTACTCGCTCTCCCCCTCTCCCAAAATGGACGGCACGCGGAAGTAGCGGTCGCGCGCGCTGCCGGCGTTTTCCAGCGCGACGTCAAGCGGCAGGTCGCGCTCGGGCTCGCGCAGGTCATCGCCCATCACGTTGGACAGGCTTCCGATGGGATGGAACGTGGGCTCCACGTCGGGCAAGTCATATTGCAAGACGGGCTCGAGCATCTGGACGGCGTCGTTCAGGTAGGACGTCATCTGGGTGAGCTCGTCATCGGTCAGTGCGATCTTTGCGTACTCGGCGATGCCGCGCACATCTTTCTCGCTGAGTGCCATAGGCGCTCCCTTCCGCATAACAGTTAAACCGCTCTAGTATACAAGGCAACGCCGGCTTGGAGCAGGCGCTTTACCCAAATGCAGCGAAAACGTAACGAGGGCGGCGGTTGGCAGGCTGCGGACTGGCGGTTCTGGAGCGAAACCGTCCCGCCCGCAACGAAAAGCATCACAACATTCGACGCTTTTCGCCAAAATCGCGATTTTCATCGAATGTTGTGATGGTTTGGAAATCCCGACCACCACAAATGAACTGCGTCCCCATTGTGGTGGTTCTGAAGAATGTCCTATGCCGAGGCCTTGGCCTTGCGGCGCTTGCGGACCGCGTGGATCACGATGTCCAGCAGCAACAGCACAATGGCCACGACCACGATGAGCACGGCAAACTCGCGCTTGCCCCAGTGACGGCCGGCCAGCGACTTTTGCTTGTCGACGTCCTTCTTGTTGTACTTGGTGCGCACGCAATGCACCAGCAGGCGATGGTCGTTCACGCCGTAGGGCGTGCAGGTGACGAGCGTCACCTTGTCGGCGCCGGGCTCGATGGTCAGCGACTCCATCTCCTCGGGCAGCACCACCTCGGAGTCCACCATCTTGTAGGCGAGCGTCTTGTTCATGGTGTGCAGCAGCACCAGGTCGCCGGGTTCCAGCGAGTGAATGTCGTCGAACATGCTCAGGTTGCGCATGCCCGAGTGCGCGGTGAGCACGCAATGCGTCGAGGTGCCGCCCACCGGCAGGCTCGTGCCCTCCAGGTGGCCGACGCCCGCCATAAGGACTTCTTCGCTCGTGCCGTGGTAGATGGGCATGCTCACGTCGATGGAGGGGATTTCGACCCAGCTCATCATGGGGTCGCGGTCAAAGATGAGCTGCTGAGCGTAGAGCTCGATCTGGTCGGCGGGAAGCTCGGTGGCCTCGCCGGCAAGTTGCTCGTTATAGGAGCGCGCCTGGAGCAGGATGCGCTCGCGCTCCTCGGCAGACAGCGCGTCCACGGTGCTGGACACGGTGCTGATCTGGTTGAACACGCCCGAGGCCTCGAGCCGGTCCAAGATCCACGGCCAGGTCATAAGGCCCACGCCAATAAGAATGATGACGATGGTGATGAGCCGATCGGCCCAGCGCGGCAGCCGCTTGCGACGGCGCTTGGGCTTTGGTTGAGGTTTGGGCTGAGGGCTTGAGCCGCCGTTGTCCGCGGCGTTATTGCCCTTCATATGTTTGGCGCCCTGCACCATCGCCGGTCACTCCTCTACAACTCAAGTTGTCTAAACAAATAATAGCCGATTAGCGAGCTTCCGCGCCGGACAACGCAGCTAGACTGCACCGTCCAGTCGAGGATAAGCCAGCATTTGAGTTTTCAAAATGTCCCGAATCGGCGGGGCGATTCGGGATACAATGTCAATAGAAAACGACGCATCCCGCGTAAATGTTTGGGAGCGCGGGCGGCCTAGTTTTCTGGTTTTGTTAAATGCCCGGGATCCGACCCCCGGGCATTCTTATTTGCGCTTGCGGCGCAAATGCCGTCCACCGTCCGCACCGCGCGTGCGCCTACGGACCTTAATCCGAACCTCATACGAGTCAAGAAACGCGATGACGAACGTGCCCGCATCGGACGATGGAGGCTGCCTGCGTTATCCAAAAAAAACAGGGCAAACTCCAGCGTGGAGTCCGCCCCGAAAAGAGGATGGCAAAGCAAGAACGTGGATGAACGAGAAAAGTGTCCGCAAGTCTCATGGCCATCACATCCCACCTGCCAAAGGGATGGGTGAGCGAGCGTTACTCCTGCTCGGACTCCTCAGCCTGCTTACGGCTGCGGATGAGGTGCGCCACGCCGATGCACAGCACCGCGCCACCAGCGATCCACGTGAAGGTCACGCCATTGAGACCGGTGAGCGGGAGGCCAACCTGCTTGGTATCGCCAACGGTGATGTTGAAGATGCCGTCCGTCTTCTCCGAGCCAGACTTCAACGTCAGCTTGTTATCGCCGGAGTCGCCATCGGTGAGGCCGGCGATAACCTTGTCGTTCTGGCCAGTCGTAAGTACTCCAGTGAGCTCAGTAAGACCAGCACCCGGATCATCGGCATTCATGCTCGGCTTGATCTCGAAGGTGAAGGGGTCGACCTTAGCGTAACCAGAGGGGGCAGAAACCTCCGTGACGGTATAGGTGCCGGCGTCGAGTCCGGTGACCTTGATGACACCGCCGTTGGCAGTCACGAATTTCCAGGGATCAGAACCAAGAGAACCATCCTTCTGGACATACAAACTCTTGGATGCGCCGTCGTCCGCTCCAGTGGCCTGAATGGTGAACTCGGCACCGTCGAGGGCTGCCTCGGTACCCAGGTCGACCTTATTGATCTTGAGGCCGTAGGTGTAATCCTTGACCGTGTCAGGCTTGGTCTCGCCGCGCTCGCTGGTCATGGGGTTATTGGAGTAGTTGAGCGTCACGGCGTTCTCGTTACCCTCGGTGCCCGCGACGACCGCATCCTTGTTGATTTGCGCCTTATAGGAGACGACGATGTAGGAGTCCTTAGTGACGTCACTGACCTTCTTCAGGTTATCGCAGGTCCACGTCGTCGTCTTGCTGCCGTCTTCGGCAGCCTCGGCGGGCGTTTCCTCCTTGAAATACGCAGTGATATCCGTGCCCTTCGCGCGGGTGAGATCACCCTTCGCATCAGACCTGTTCTTATACAGGTAGATCTTAGCGCCCGTCTGCAGCGTCAGACCCTTGGAGATCTGGTCGGAAAACTCGTAGAAATACGTGTCGTACTTGTCGAAGTTCTCGGCGACGGTGCCGTAGAGGTTGTACGTCACGTCCTGGCCGATCTGGGAATCGGCGGCATCGTGCTCTTTGTCATCAGCATCGCTCACGATTTTCTTCTCAACGGTAGGGATGCCCGTTTTCTCGTTGACGTTAACGGGCGTGCTTCCCACGACAGTGAAGATGGGAGACGTGCCCGCCTCGCCGTCTCCGATGGTGCCGGCATCGGTCACAAAGAGCCAGTAACCGTGCTCTAGACCGGAGGCAACACCAGCACTCGTTGTCTTTTTGTCAGTAAGATCGTCCACAGCAGCGGCAATCTTATAAGCAATGTTGTCGGGGCCAACGCAATATGCATCGTTGGTTCCCGTCACCTTACTCGTGATCCAGTCTGCAGCGTCCTGGGCGGTCTTGCCCTTGTAAGTCGGCTCCTCATTCTTAATGACACCCTCGACAGCCGCCTTCACGCTACCGTTTGCCCAGGTGATATTACTCACAACCGTCTTACCTTCGACTGTCGCAACATCAGCCTTAAAAATCTGATAGCCATCGAATTCGGTATGGTTGCCCTCAACGTTCGCAATGGTCACCGAGCCGTTCGCAGTCGTCGTGCCCTCGGCAAACGCCATCGTGACCGGTGCCATCACTCCGCCGAAGCTCAGGGCTGCGGTGAGGCCGGCGGTTACTGCCAGGCGTGCGATGTTCTTGGTTGTTTTCATGTTGGGACCTCTTTCTTGGAGGTTGCTTTAATTCTCGTCATCACCAAAAGTCAGCAGGCTCATTTCCCTGCGCTCTAATCGCTACGGAGGCAGTACGCCATTGAGCAGGGGGGGGGACAATTATTTATCATGGCGACCTCCTCCCCGCTTGATGACGAGCGCGACGACAATAGCCACTACTCCGATGACGGCCAAAGCCGTTACCAACACCAACGTTCTATCTCCCGTCGAGGGCATAAAGCCTCGACTCACTTCGTTACTTGGGGTGTTAAGCACCGACAACTCGACTAAACCCTTCCCGGCATCGGCGGCATCAACTCGCAGAGGGCTTTCGGCCGATACGGTCACCTTAGGCTTGGCGGCCGCCACCTGGTCGACGTCCAGGCCCTCAGCCTTGACCGTCACGGAGCGCGTGCCCTCAAAGGCGGTGTAGCCCTTGGGCGCCTTGAGCTCGCGGACCTCCAGCTTGCCCGAGTCCACGCCCGAGACGGTCACACGGCCGTCCTCGCCCGTGGTGACGGTGGCCTTGCCCTCCGCATCCCACGTGCCGTCGGCCGCCAGCGCGCGACCGCGGTCGTCGGTGATGCTCAGGACCGCCCCGGGCAGCGGCTTGTCGCCGTCGCTGCCGCGCTTGGTGAGCGCGAGATCCCAGGCGTAGGCGCATGCATCGTCGCTCGGCGTGCTGGTGAAGCCGGCGTCGCCGGACTGGTCGGCAAAGGGAGAGCGCGGGTAGCGCAGGTAGGCCTCGTTGGGGTTGCCCTTCGCGATGCCGTGGTTGCATGCGCTGTTGAGCGGCGCGTTGTACACAGCGACCACGCGGGCGCCCGTGGCGAAGGCGTCGGCCCCGCCGAGCGCGGCGACCAGGTCGCCGGTGTGCACGATGAAGGTCCCGTCCGCGGCCACCTTGGTGGCGCACTGGGCCGTGATGTCGGTCCAGCCCTTCGCGGCCTTAGTGCCGGCGCGTCCGTCCTTGCCGGTGGCAACGGCGTCGAAGCCGCCGTCCGCTCCCGCCGCCACGTACACGTGTATGCTCGCGGCGACCTTGGAGAGGTCGAGCCCCGCGCTCATGGTGTCGACGAACTGCACCGTATAGGTGTCGTAGGCGGTGAGCCCGGCCGGGACCGTGGCAGAGAGGCGCCAGTACAGGTCGTCGGCGACCGTGGCGTCGGCGGCCTTCTGCCATGCGGCGGTGTTGTCCTCCAGCACGTGCTTGGCGACCTTGGGCGTCGCGGCCTTGGGCTTGACGGTGACGGCGTTGCCGCCCACCAGCGCCATGATCGGCGCGGTGCCGGCCTCGCCCTGGGCGATGGCGTCGTCTCTGGCGACGATGAGCCAGTAGCCGCAGGGCAGCTCGGCCGCCGTGCCCGCGTTAAGGGCCACGGGCACGGCGCCAGAGCTCTGGAGGGAACGAGCGAGCTGTGCGCTCAGCGCGCTCGTAAGGTGGGAATCGGTGTTGAGCCACTCGGCAGCTTCCTGCGCGGTGGTCTGGGAATCGGGCATGCCGGCGCTGTGCAGCACAGGCAGGACAGCGTCGCGCGCGGCGTCGCTTGCCCAAGCGAGGTCGGTAAAGGTCTTGGCGTCGCCGTCGCCGTCGACGACGTTGGCGCTAAAGATCTGGTAGGCGTCGTAGTTGCTCGCCACGGCGCCGCTCACCGTGATGGAACCGGTCGAGGTCGGCGCGGCCTGCGCGGATGCGGGGAACACAACCGCGCAGATGCCGATCAGGAGGGCAAGCAGCGCAAACAAGATCGGGAAGGAGCAAACTTTCTTATTCACGACGCTCACCTCCCCTCGCGCTCGCCTTGCGACGAACGTGCATCCAGGCCGCAGCGACGCAAAGCATCGCCGCGCCGGCAAGGTACGTCAGAGTGACGCCCGACATACCAGAAAGGGGCAAAGAGGTGGAGTAGGTGTTGGTGAAGGTGGGAGTGGACTTGCCGGTGAGGTCGTGGGGCGTGTCAGTGGTCACTTCATTGCCATCACGATCCTGAATCTGCTTGTAGGTCGCAGTGACGTCGATATGGTGGTTAGAGTCGTCAGTCGCGTTAACCGTAATCTGATAGACCGACTTGTCGTACGTATAGTGCGAGAACAGCGAACCGTCGTCTTTCTCGCGCACGTAGTACGTGAAGGTCTTGGAAGCACCACGGCCAGTGGGGCCAGACGCGAGCTGGTCGAGTTGATCGAGTTTGTAATCAATCTTGTCGAAGCTCAGGGTCTGGGACTTGTCGCCGTCGGCAGTGGTGGACTTGCTGCTAACGATATCCGTAAAATCTGTGTCGGTCGCAAGCTGGAGCGTGAACTCCTTCATCTCGCCACCCTCAACGACCTTAGTCGCCATAGGCATCCAGGAGCCCTTCGAGTCGTACGGAGTGAACTTGTTAGTGAAAGTCGTGGAGTCACCCTCACAGATAATTGGATAATAGTCTCCACTCTTCTGCACCTTGCTCCTCGCTTTTACGTTCTCCCACTTCCCAGACGACTCGCGGAATTCGTACTTGGTTACACCGACGTTTTTAATCGTGTAGTTATGGATGTAAAGATCCTTCAGTTGGCTTGAGTTTTCTTTACTCGGAACAGACATGAGCAAGGTCTTGGTATCTTCGGCCGTCACCACAATCTTATACACGCTGGAGTCGTACGTGATGCCAGAATCACCACCGGGATCTTCGACCAAGTAGTATGTGATTTCGTTACCCGCGCCACTCGATGCGAATTGTTCACCAAGGTCAAACGTAATGCTGCCTTCTGCATCATTTGCTGCTGTTCCAACCTCGGTGCAAACGTCGCGATTGAATGTCGTGCCAGCTGTCGTGCCAGCCAAAGGGTCGTCTGAATCCTTGCGATACACCGTAAAGGAGAACTCCCCATCATTGAGCTTGCGGCCTTCCAGCTTCTTGGTCGCCTTGAGCTTGAGGCTCGGATAGACATACGTGTCCTCAGGCGCGCCCATGTACAGGTCGCCGTTCGACATGATGCCGCCGCCATGGTTCCAGGAATAATTGCCCGTGATAAACGTCGCGCCCGCCTCTAGCGCAGCCTTTCGCGCATTGATCGCCTCGGGGTCTTGAGCCTTAACATCCGAACTCAGGCCGATGCTGTTATATACCTGCACGCCACCGTTAGCGGGGATAGTAATGGCTTTCTGAAGCTCTAAGCTTCCCCGATACTTAGCATCGCCGCCGCCAAGCATTTTGCCAATCACCGCCGCGATCGGAGTCGTATGACCCTCCGCCGCAAGGAAGAAGTCCGCGTGGCCGTTTTTGCGAAACACTTCGGCATTGTAGGCGTCGGAGTCCTGGTCCTTACCGTGACCACCGCCGGAAAGATGGGGGGTGCCGTTATTGCCTGTATTACTCACGGATTCGTAATCGTTCGCGTTTTGCTCATTTCCGGCAGAAGTATTACCGAAAATCGCCGTGCCGTCGGTGCCTGTCACCAAAGTCTTACCCGTCGGGCAAACCGCAACGCCGCCACCGTAGCCACCGGCCTCATTGCTGCTTATATAGGAGTTATAGACAAATAGCCTACCAGCATTAGACGCGACCTTAGAATCGCCCTGGACGAAGATGCCGCCTCCACCCCAGTCAAAGCGAGACATGCAGTGGTTATTAGTGATATAGACTGGATTTGAATTTGACGCTCCTTTTATCATCGCGTCAACCATCTGGCCCACGCGAATGCCGGCACCCTCAGAGCGAAAACTCACGTTAGAGGCAATAGTTCCCCCCGTAATGTTGAGCCATGCCATTGTCTTGCGCGAGCTCGCCCCTTGGTGTTCGATGTCGGTCACATAGACGCCGCCGCCGGCTTCCTCAGAATAGTTGCCCGTGATCTGGCCGCCCGAAATGGTGACATGAGTACCGTTTTTAGCGGCAAGTCCAGCACCGCCATGATCGCCATTACCATCGTTACCACAGTAATTGGCATATTTATTGTTAGTAATGTAGCCACCAGAAACAGTAACGCTGCCGCCTTCGGCCATGATGCCGCCGCCGAAACCAACACCAGTAGCAAGCGTGCTGTTGCCGGAGATTACGCCATTAGTTATGTTGACCGTGGAGTCTTTAGCATACACACCACCGCCACTAGGAGCACTGTTGCCGGCAATTACGCCACCGGAAACCTCGAGGGTCGAATTACCGTGTATTTCAATTCCGCCGCCCGCACCCGAGCCAGAAGCTCCACACACATAGCCGCCGCGCATGTTGACGGTAGAGCCGTTCTCGGCATAGACCAAGCTGCTAACGCTGCTGCCTTGTTTTTGCGTGATCACGCCGCTCACAAGGTTAAACGTGCCACCCTTGCCGTTGTTGTTATACAGATTGATGAGCTTTAGATTTGCGTTGCCGTCGCACGCCACGATGGCGCCCTTAATATCGACGTTATGTCTGACAAGCGTCTCGATTGTCCCTGTACCACTCGGAGTCGATTTGGTCACGTAGTAGGTAAGATTAGACGGAATGCCACCAACGTAATTTAGCTCGACTTTCTTGCCATAATTATTGGGATCCAGCTTCTGCCCCTGATCAGTCAGCTGTTGGACATCGTTGACCGTCTCAGTCACCGGCGCGGAGTCCTTGATTTCGTCCTTAATTGTAAGTGTTGCGCCGTTAGCAACATCAAATAACGGCTTGTCGGTGTTCAAGCACTTGATCTTATGACCGTTTAAGTTCAGCGTTATATTGCTGCCGCTCTTCTCAAGTTTGATTTCACCAGCATAGTCAATATCAGCTGTGAGCTCGAAGCGGGCAGTTTGGTTTTCCCCAACGCCTTGAAGCTTAGCTGACAAATCATCGGCGTTAGTAATGTTAGTAATAGCTGTGGTTGTCTCTTCGCTCTCTGCAGCCTCCTCGGCTGACGCGACAGCGTTAACATCCATCGCATCATTATCTTCCGCCTGCGACTCGTCCTTGGACTGCTCCTCCGGCCGAGCGTCGTCGTCGCTCGCAGCATCGTCGCTGTTCTGGTTTTCGGCGTCTGTGCCGGCATCCCCGTTAGTACTGTTGTCTATACCAGTAGACTCACTTGAGGAACCCCCCCCCATCACAGTTTTCTCGGTAGAAACCGTCTGGGCATCGTTGGCAATGGCCTGCGAGATCGGGGGCATGACGAGCGACAGCACCAGGCTCAACACGGAGGCTCCGCACAAAACGCCTGCCAGTACACGGCGCGTCGCTTTATTACTCTGCTTAGATTTGTCCGAATTCGCTTTCATCGATGTCTCCTCCCCAAGAGACCGCGATCTTGCTCTTTCACCATCAAACGTATCTGCGCAATCTGTAATTGCGCTCGCTAATGATGCAATTATAATGATTGTTTAAACATCTGAGCAGCAAAACCGACATTTTTGTGCAAGTTCTCAATTCTCTTGACAATTGCTCGGATTTGCCTTCGTTTATTCGCTATCTATTTTTTGTTTCTGCTGGTAATTTAGTTGCCTATTATTTTTTAATGGCATTAGATTTATTTGCACAACAATTTGCTCAAGAGCAAACATCCTGTGAACGGTCGAAAATCGACCGTGAGCGGTAGGTCATTAACCGGGATGAATATCCTACCAAACTGATGAGAATATCTTTAACCCATCGGTGGTTAGAAGCATGATGTTAAGACAACAATATTTGAATTATCACACAGACTTTAGGTATCAATTCGCCCAAATCGCCTGAGTCCACCGCAAAAGAGCCTGCCCCTTTTGCGGTGGTTCTCCCCCAGCGCTACAGCAGGTGCTCCTGGATGAAGATCGCGATGCCGTCTTCGTCGTTGCCCGCGGTTACAAAGTCGGCGGCGGCACGGGTGGCGTCGCTGCCGTTTGCCATGGCCACACCCACGCCGGCGTCAGCCACCATGCAGGTGTCGTTATCGGCATCGCCAAACACGCAGATGTTCTGGAGCTCCATGTCGTTGAGCTCCGCCACGCGCACAAGGCCGCGCGTCTTGGACACGCGGGGATCCATGAACTCGTAGAGCCGCTGCGTGGTTTGCAGAGCCGCCGCCTTAACAGTGTTATCGGCAAACGTCGACGCCCGCTCAATCACCCGCGGCATTACCTCGGGCGCCATGGTAAACATCACCTTGGGCTGCGGCTCACGCAAAAACTCGGCAAAATCGACCACCTGGTAGGGCACGCCGTCGACGCGCGACAGGTGCTCGACGCATGCGTTGCTCTCGGGCACGTAGAACACGCCGTCTCGGGGGCAGACGGGCGTTGCCGGAAGGTCCGCCATGTGCTTGCAGATGCGCGCGATGGTCTCGCCCGGCAGCGGATAGCTCAGCTCGTTGATGTCGTGCGCGCGGTCAATGACCTCGGCACCGCCACAGCCCACCAGCACGTCTACCAGGCCTTCGATGCCCCAGAGCTCGTACATGGCCTCGGTCGCGTGGGCGTCACGCCCGGTGCACAGGCCAAAGAGCACGCCACGCTCGCGCAGGGCGCGGATCGCCGCCACGGTGCGCGGGGACACCGTGTGCTGGCTCGTGAGCAGCGTGCCGTCGATATCGCAGAACACGGCTTTGATGTGGCTAAAGGTGGTGTCCATGGGAGCCTTTCTGGGTTGTGCGGCGATGTGGGGTGTATTCGCAAACGGCGTACATGGTATACCAAGGCGCGGATGCTGCCTGTCAAAGCAAAACCACCACAAAGGTGCCTGCCCCCTTTGTGGTGGCAGGATGCAGGATGGCCTAGCCCGGAGCGCAAACCATCACAACATTCGACGTTTTTCGGCAAAATCGCGATTTTCATCGAATGTTGTGATGGTTTTTACTGCTTTGCGGCACGATCCAAGTGATTGCGTCCAAACAGCAGCAGCGCCGCGGGAACCGTCGTCACGACCATGCCCGCACCAACGAGCGTCTGCTGCACGCCAAACGTCGCCGCCAGCCAGGGGGCAATCGCCAGCGGGGCTACGCCGGCAAACATGTTGCCAAAGCCCATGACCGAGTTGACGCGACCGAGCTGCTCGAGCGGGGCCGTCGTTTGCACGATCGTGTTGTGGAGCGGGTTGACGACGCCCCAGGCCACGCCTAGGGCAATCTGGCCGACAAGGGCTACGCCCACGTACGGCGTCCCCACATAGAGCAAACTTCCCAGGCCCACGGACATAAGCGCCGCGAGCAGCGTTTTAAGGTTGACCAGGTGCGGCGGCAAACGGAGCGCGAGGACGGCGCCCAGCACCGCGCCCACACCGCTGGCCGACGAGAGCCAGCCCATCCACTCAACACCGACATGCAGGACATCGCGGTAGAAGAACGACTCCAGCGGATCGAAGGCTCCGTAGCCAAAGTTCGAAAGAAAAATGATGCAGAAAAGTAGCGCGAGGACGCTGTTGGTGAAGACCGTCTTGACGCTGGCTGCGAAGGTGACGCGGGAGGACGTGCTGGGGTTGGAGCTTTGTCCCGCACGCTCCCCTTCCTCTGCCGAATCGGCATCCGCATCCCCGGCGACATGGCTGGTCTGCGGCCTAAAGCCCCAACCGGCGACGAGCGCCAGCACGGTAAAGAGCATCATGAGCACGAACACCGCGCGCGACGACGCAGCCGCCGCGACAAAGCCGCCCAGCGTGGGGCCAACGATGATACTCACGTTTGAAAACATGGCGATGGCGGAGTTGATGTCTTTGAGCTCGACAGGATCGTCGGTGAGGTAGGCCGGATAGGACGTGGCGATGGGCTGGGCGAATCCCATCACAAAGCCCAGAAACACCGCGCCGAGCAGGACGACGCCGGTCGCGCTACCAAAGGCGATGATTGCCGTGCCAGTTGCGAGAGCGCCGATGATGCTCAGCAAGAAATGACGGCGCGGGCCCCAGGCGTCGAGCGCCGCGCCGCCCGCAAAGGATCCCAGGATCACGAAAACGTTCATGAACAGGACGGCCAGCGATGTCGCGACGACCGAAGCGTCATCCGCATAGGTGAGCGTTCCGATGACGCCGATAAAGTAGCTGGTCTGAAAGCCGGTGTAGATGAGAAAGCGCATTGCCACCAGGCGCTTGGCCTGCACGGACAGCGATGATTGAGACTTTGAGAAAAGAGAGGCGAGCATGGAGACTCCTTGTTTCGTACGAATGCGGACGGCGGGCATTCGCCACCGTCTGTCAAATCAATCTATCCACATGAAACATTAAGGACGCATCGAGCCCCTTTTCTCCGTTTTTCGCCCGTCATGAACTACTTGGTAGATTGTAAGGCATGTCCCACACATCTACTAAAGCAAAATCCACCACAAAGGTGCCTGGCCCCTTTGTGGTGGAAATGACGTTTGCCCAGATAAAACCTGCCAAAACAAACCTGTCCCTTTTTGGCAGGTTATGGCAGCGCAGCGAGCCGGCCCTTAAAGGTGATCTTGGATAAGATCGCAGATGGCTCGGGCGTCGTTGATGTTGATGGCTCGGGTCGCGAAGCCGGCGTCGAAGGCCTGACGCGCCAGGGCTTCGTTGCAGGCAAGGGCCAGCGTGTGACCGTCGACCAGGTCGAGCGAGCTCTTGCCACGCAGACGGTCGACACCCGATCGCGCGACCACGATGTTGTCGAAGCCCTCGGTCTTGTAGCCCTCGATGATCACCACGTCGACATCGTTGTAGCGCGACAGCAGCTCGCGCGCGGGCATCTCGTCCTCCTCGCGCGTGTCGGCGTACTCCGCCCAGCGCGTGGCGCAGATGAGGCCCACGTGCTTGGATCCGGCCTGGTGATGGCGCCAGGTGTCCTTAGCGGGCACATCGATATCAAAGCCGTGATGCCCATGATGCTTGAGCGAGCCCACGCGCAGGCCGCGGCGGGTGAGCTCGGCGATAACCTTCTCGACGAGCGTGGTCTTGCCCGAGTTTTGGTAGCCGATAAACGCGATCGCAGGGACGGCTGGAGTGGGAGCTGCGGGTGCGACGGCGACGGGTGCGCTCGCGGGTGCGTCGCCCGCGGCCCCCACAGCCTCAACAGCAGCGGCCTGGCGCTCGGCGCGGTCCCACACACCCGAGCGGCCGCCTTCCTTGTGCAGCAGGCGAACGTCGACGATCTCCATGCCACGATCGACGGCCTTGCACATGTCATAGATCGTTAAGCACGCGGCACTCGCGCCGGTCAGAGCCTCCATCTCGATACCCGTCTTGCCCGTCACGCCAGCCGTAACCAGTACGTGAAAGCCAACTTGCCCGTCTGCGCGCGCCGGCGCCCAGCCCTCGGGCACGTCCTCGGCCGGCGTCCCCGCCGGAGCGATGGGCGCAATGTCGCACTTGCTCTTGGTAATGAGCAACGGATGGCACATGGGGATGATGTCGCTCGTGCGTTTGATGGCCATAATGCCCGCCACACGTGCGCAGGCAAGCACGTCGCCCTTTTTGGCGCGGTCCTGCAGCACCATGGCCTGCGTCTCGGGGTGCATGAGGATGGTGCCCTCGGCGATGGCGATGCGATGGGTCTCGGCCTTGTCGGACACGTCGACCATGCGCACCTCGCCCTTGGCGTCCACGTGCGTCAGCTCGTCGCGACGGGCGTCACGGACGAGCTCGGTGGCAGCACTGGCAGTCGGCTGCACGGACGCGTCGGCGCTGCCAGCATTCGTCGCAGCCGTGACTTTGTGGGCAGACATCGCGGCCCTGCGAGCGGCCTTGGTGGCATCGGCGTACCTGCTCTTGGCCATATGATCATCCTCCGATTTGGGACATAAATCGTTGCGTGCCCTCAATTATCGCGTGTTCCTGCGGTTTGTGGGCCACGGCATCGCGCCAAATCGAAAGTACCTGCATATCATCACCACGGCGAAGCGCCTCACGCACCGAATACTCGGCATCGCTGAACAGGCACGGACGCACGTTGCCATCGGCCGTCAGGCGCAGACGGTTGCAATTCGCGCAAAAATGGTTGGACATGGCGCTGATGAAGCCGACCGTTCCCGCCGCACCCGGAAAGTGCCAGTAGCGCGCAGGGCCCGCGCCGGCAGGAGCGTCGGTGATGTCGAGTGGCTCGAGCTCGCCCAGTCCCGCCGCGGCGGCCCCGGCATTGATGCGCGCCCGCAGCTCGTCACTCGGCACGGTATCGCTCGCGTCCCACAACTCGGGATTGAGCGCGGGCGCATGCGGATCCACGGCACAATGCGAACTCGTGCGCTCGTCGCCGATGGGCATGTATTCGATAAAGCGCAGGTGGATGGGACGGTCGAGCGTGAGCCGCGCGAGGGCCGCCACATCTTGGTTGAGCCGGCGCACCACAACGCAGTTGACCTTAACGGGCTCAAAGCCCCAAGCCAGCGCCGCGTCGATGCCAGCCATGGTCTGCTCGAGCCGACCCAGGCGCGTGATCTTTCCAAACAGCGTAGGGTCGAGTGTGTCGAGCGAGATGTTGACGCGGTTAAGGCCGGCATCTTTGAGCTGCGGTGCCAGCTTGGGCAGCAGGGCGCCATTGGTGGTAAGCGAGATGTCCTCGATCTGCGGAATCGCGCGGATGTCGCGAATGAGCGGAATGATACGGCGGCTGACCAGCGGCTCGCCACCCGTCAGGCGCACGCGGCGAATGCCCTCCCCCGCCACCAGGCGCACAAAGTGGGCGATTTCCTCGGCGCTGAGCAGCTCGTCGTGCGCGCGGGGCGCCACGCCATCGGCCGGCATGCAGTAAATGCAGCGGAAATTGCACTTGTCGGTAACGGCAATACGCAGGTAGTTGATATCGCGGCCAAAACCGTCATGTTGCACGCGCCCGTCCACGCAGCCCTCTCCTCACGCGGCGTTTTATTCTTCGGAAAACATAATACCCCACGGGAGAATCACGCCGACACCCGTACGACAGGACAGGTCGCTTCGAGCAAAACGAACTTCCCAAGCCCATCCTCAACACACAGACCATCACAACATTCGATGCTTTTCCCGTTTTTGGCAAAAAACGTCGAATGTTGTGATGGTTTGCCTGCCCACGGCACCCCGCAGAAGGGCCAAAGCGCCCCTAAAGGCCGCCGTCCCAGTGCCGAATCACGAATTCTCGCAGGTCGTTCTGCCGCTTTTGGAACGCTTCGCTTCGGTCGCACTTAAGGCCTATCGCAAGCGCGATGGCGTTCATCGCCCGGTGCAATTGCAGCTGATGGGCAAACTGAGTCCCGGTGAGGACGATCATCTTAAAGCCCAGCGCGCTCAGCACAGTCATGCGCTCCGCATCCGACGCGCTGCGCTGTTTATCAAGATGGTCCGAGCCGTTGTATTCAATTCCCGTACCGCTCGCAGGCGCATATACGTCAATCTCGAAATACCCGGCCTTAGCGAGATACTTGAACTCGTTGGGAACATCGACCCGATGGTTGAGCTCGATCTTGACGTATCCTAGCCCGCCCTGGGAACGTTTTGCTACGACCATGATTGCGGTGGCCGTCTCCATGGGCGACCGCGCGCCATCGTGCACGCGCTTGAGCACAGCGACCGCGCGTATAGCCCCCTGACGAGATCGGTTCTCATTGCAATAGGCAATCAAATCGGCAACGGCATACCTCTGCCCCATCTCGATATAATCGCCTGTCGACAGATGATTCAAATGGTATCGGGCGCAGATTTCATACCCATATTCCAACTGCTCGGGCTCGCTCATCCACGAACCCGCTTGGACAAAGCACATGGCCTCATCAACCACCAGAAGGCCCTCTGCCACCTCGATAAGATGGCCTGGAGGTACCGGCGCTCCAAACACGTGGCACCTAAATCCAGCCGGCGTCGAGCGCTCAAAATCGAAGTTGACGAGCGTATCGATATGATCGAGCTCTTCTCGTGGAATACCAAGCGAAACCAGATAGTCGGCAACGATCCCAACTGCCGCTGAAGCCCTCAGCCCCTTGGCATCGAGTCCCAATTTGGGCAGGTCCGCAGTCGGCTCCGCCTCGTTAGCAAGCGAGTCCTCATCGTATAGGCTGCTTGCTCGCGAGAGCGGCTCGGACGGGCGCGCCACGTTGTGGTACAGCCAGGCAGTCTTATGGGACAGGACGATCGGCAGGTCCATGAGCCCTCCAATGGAGTCGGATAACCAACCTTATTCCCCCGCTCACGGGTCCGCACACCTTCGTGCACAAGAAAGCGATTCCACCCGGTCGAGTGGTAGAAAAACCATCACAACATTCGATGCTTTTCCCGTTTTTGGCAAAAAACGTCGAATGTTGTGATGGTTTGAGGCGAGGTGAGGGGCACGAAGAGGTCAAAGCATTGTGCTCGGAGCGTGACTTTTTCACCCCGATGCCAGCACAAACCTTGACTCTACAATCGTTGTAGGGTTTTCACTACACTGGTACGTAAACAAACCCAGCCAGAAAGCCCCGCCCATGGAACACGACCTCACACGCGGCAATGTCCTCAAGACCATCGCGGTCTTTGCCCTGCCCTATATGCTCTCGTACTTTTTGCAGATGCTCTACGGCATGGCCGATCTGTACATGATGGGGCAGTTTAGCGGCGCTGCCGGCATCACCGCCGTGGGCAATGGCGCGCAGACGCTCTATATCATTACCGTGGCGCTTGTGGGCCTGGCCATGGGAACGACGGTCATCGTCGGCCACGCCGTGGGTTCGCGCCGCTTTGACCGCGCCGAGGCTGCCATCGGCAACACCATCACGCTCTTTATGGGCGTCTCGGTGGTGCTGGCCGCTGTCCTGCTCGCACTGTGCCCGCAGATCGTGGCACTCATTGGCACGCCAGTCGAAGCGGTCGAAGGCACTGCCGCCTACCTGCGCATCTGCTTTGTCGGCATTCCGTTTATCGCCGCATACAACATCCTCTCGGCCATCTTTCGCGGCCTGGGCGATTCGCGCTCGCCCATGTACGTGATCGGCGTGGCATGCATCATCAACATCGCACTCGATTTTCTGTTTATCGGCCACATGGGACTCGGTCCCGTAGGCGCGGCACTCGGCACGGTAACCGCCCAGACGGCAAGCGTTGCCCTTGCGCTCGTGTGGCTCAAGAGCCGCCGCACGAACATTCACGTTAAGCGCAGCGACCTGCGTCCCCAGCCCGAGGTGCTCGGCAGCATTCTTAAGATCGGCGTGCCCGTGGCCGTACAGGACGGCTGCATCCAGGTGGCGTTTATGTTTATCACCGTCATCGCCAACCACCGAGGGCTCGTCGACGCCGCCGCCGTGGGCCTGGTCGAGAAGATGATCAGCTTTTTATTCATTGTGCCGAGTTCCATGGGCGCCACCGTCAGCGCACTCACGGCGCAAAACGCCGGCGCGGGCAAGGGCGACCGCGCGCGTCAGGTGCTCAAGGACGCCATGACGATCTCGGTAGTGTACGGCTGCCTGATCACGGTGCTGATGTGGCTGGTGGCGCCGGCGTTTATCGGCTTTTTTGCCAAGGACGCTGCAGTAGTCGCCGCCGGCACCGGCTATATGCGCAGCTACATTTTCGACGCGATTTTTGCCGGCATCCACATTTGCTTTAGCGGCTTTTTCGCTGCATACGGCAAGAGCTACATCGGCTTTGCGCACAACGTGCTGGCGGTGGCGCTCATTCGCGTGCCGGGCGCGTGGCTGCTGTCGAACGCCTATTCCGATACGTTGTTTCCCATGGGCATCGCTTCGCCGTGCGGGTCCATTCTGTCGGCGGTCATTTGCGTGATTGCATTTACCGTACTCAACCGCCGCGGGGCTTTTGACAAGTTGGTGGCGTAGCGGGGCAACGCGAGATTGCCCTGATCGATGACATCATCAGCGACGACCCGGCAACCTACGTGACGCAGATCACGGTGCCGGTTGCCCCAGCAAAGTAAGAACCGCCCGGAAGGCATCGTGCTTCCGGGCGGTTCTTCAATTTGGTTATCGACGCCTTAAGCCTCCGGCACCTGACCAGTCGCCAGGATCTGCTCGAGGGCGTCCTCGTCCAGCACGGGCACGCCCAACTGCTCGGCTTTGGCGAGCTTGGAGCCTGCTTTGGGGCCAGCGATCAGATAGCTCGTCTTCTTCGACACACTGCCCGAAACCTTGGCGCCGAGTACCTTGAGCGCCGCACCTGCCTCGTCGCGCGTGCGGTTGACGAGCGTGCCGGTGAGCACGAAGGTCAGACCCGCAAGCGGCTGTGCGTCGGCGAGCTCGCCCGCCACGCCAGCTTCGGCCGCGGCTTGCGCATGAGCGGCGCCCAAGTCGACCTCGAGCGAAAGGCCCGCTTGGCGCAGACGTTCCAGCACGGCAAGGTTCTCGGGCACGGCCAGGAACTGCCTGACGCTCGCCGCAATCTTGGGACCGATGCCCTCGCACTCGGCGATATCCTCTTCGCTCGCCAAGATAAGCTTGTCAATCGACAGGAATCGCTCGGCGATGACCTCGCCCACGCTCTTGCCCACATGGCGGATGCCCAGGGCAAACAGCACACGCCCGAGTGGCTGGCTCTTGGACTTGTTGAGCTCGGCGATGATTTTCTCGGCCGTCTTGAGGCCTACCGGAATAGGATCGCCCTTCTTAACGCCCTTTTTGCTATTGGTGCTCGCGTACACGCGCCCCGTATCCAGGCCTGCGATGTCATCGACCGTGAGCTGGTAGAAGTCTGCGACATCGTTGATCAGGCCGGCAGCGATCATCTTGTCGACGATCTCGTCGCCCAGGCCATCAACGTCCATGCAGCCGCGGCTCACCCAGTGGAGCAAGCGCTCCTTGAGCTGCGCCGGGCAGTCAATGGACACGCAGCGGTAGGCGACCTCGCCATCCTCGTGGACCACGGGGCTGCCGCACACGGGGCAGACCTCGGGCATCTGCCAGTCAACGCTGTCGGCCGGGCGCTTGTCGAGCACCGGGCCCACGACCTCGGGGATTACGTCGCCCGCCTTGTGCACGATGATAGTGTCGCCCTCGCGCACGTTTTTGCGGCGGATCTCGTCGATGTTGTGCAGCGTGGCGCGCGCGATGGTGGAGCCGGCAACCGTCACCGGGTCGAACTCGGCGACCGGCGTGAGCACACCGGTGCGACCCACCTGGATGCGAATCTCGCGCAGGACGGTCTGCTTTTCCTCGGGCGGGAACTTAAAGGCAATGGCCCAGCGCGGTGCGCGGGCGGTAAAGCCCAGGTCGAGCTGCTGCTGAAAGCTGTCCACCTTTACGACCACGCCGTCGATGTCGTAGTCCAAGTCGCCGCGATGCTCGAGCGCCTGGGCGCAGAACTCGTGAACCTCAGCGGGTGTGGCGCAACGGGCAACGTTGGGGTTGACGCTAAAGCCGGCGCTACGCAGCCAGTCCAGGAACTCGCGCTGGCTGTGGACGTGCAGCGGATCGGTATCGGCGATAGCGTAGATAAAGGTAGCCAGGTCGCGGCGCGCCGTGACCTTGGGGTCCTTTTGGCGCAGGCTGCCGGCGGCGGCGTTGCGCGGGTTGGCAAAGGGGTCGCGACCCTCGGCATCGGCCTCTTCATTCAGACGAACAAAGCTGCCCTTGGGCATGTACACCTCGCCGCGTACCTCAATGGTACGCTCGCGGTCGGCGCCCATGTGGGCGAGCGCCGGCTCGGACAGGTGCATGGGCACATCCTTGATGGTACGGACATTGAGCGACACATCCTCGCCCGTGGTACCGTCGCCGCGCGTGGCGGCGCGCATAAAGGTGCCGTTTTGATAGGTAAGCGCCACGCCCAGACCGTCGATCTTAAGCTCGCAGGTATAGGTGACGCTGCCGGCACCGAGCGCATCCTCGGCGCGCTGGAGCCACGCGTCGAGCTCATCCAGGTCCATGGCATCGTCCATGGAATACATGCGTGCCATATGCGTGACCGGCGTAAACTGCTCGCTCACGTAGCCGCCCACGCGCTGGGTATAGCTGTCGGGCGTCACCAGGTCGGGGTAGGTGGCCTCGATTTCCTGCAGCTCAACGAGCATTTTGTCAAAGGCGGCATCCGTGATCTCGGGCGCATCGAGCATGTAGTAGCGATAGGCGTGGTAATCGAGCTCGTGACGTAGCTCGGCCGCACGCGCCGCCGCCTGGGCACAGGCATCGGTCGGTGCGGTGGCATCCGCGCTCGCGGGCGTTTCGGTATCGATGTCCACGCCGTCACCAAACAGGCTCGATTGCTCCATAGCGGCACTCCTTCGCTCGATTTCAAACGGATACAAGAGTACCACCGGTCGCGATGGGGTCGAATAACCCTTTCGAACCGCACCGAATCGGCAGCCGCCAGACTGGGGTGGATCGCGCAATCAACTCATGCCCGTGCCATTTCTAAATGATCCGTTTCCCCGCCCCCAACGGATCAATAAGAAAAGAGGGGCTGTCCCGCGTTGGCGGGACAGCCCCTCTGGCTTCGATATGTGCAATACGGCTCGTTAGAAACCCTGGCCATAGCCTTGGCCTTGACCCTGGCCCTGCTGTCCAAGCAGCTCCTCCAGATACTGGCGCAGCTGCTCGTCAGTAATGCCACCGTTGCCGGTGTCAGTCGCGCTGTCGTCCTGCTGCTGGTTCTGCAGCTTCTCATCGGAGCCCAGCTCGACGGTGACCTTCTTCTCTTCCTTGCCGCGCATGAGCGTGATCTCGACCTTCTCGCCCACCTCGTGGCTGCGCAGCGCGATGATCAGGCCGTCGGCGCTCGAAATCTCATCGTCGCCCAGCTTGGTGATGACGTCGCCCTCCTGAATGCCGGCCTTGGCGGCAGGACCATCCTCAACGACGCTCGCCACATACGCGCCGCTATCGGTGCTCAACTTGTTGGTGCGGGCGTTAAGCGCATTGACGCTCGAAAGCGTAGCGCCCATGTACGGATGCACCGGCGTCTTACCGTCGATGATCTGGTCGGCAATGTTCTTGGCGTAGTTAACCGGAATGGCAAAACCCACGCCCGAGCTGGAGCCCGAGTAGCTCTCGATAAGCGAGTTGATACCCACAAGCTCACCGTTGTCGTTGACGAGCGCACCGCCGGAGTTGCCCGGGTTGATGGCGGCATCGGTCTGGATCATGTTGGCATAGATGGTGTTACCGTTGGTAGAGCTCATGGCCGTTGAGCGATACAGCGCCGACACAATGCCCGTGGAGACAGACTGCTCGTTGCCGAACGGCGAGCCGATCGCCATGACCCACTCGCCCACGTTGAGCTTGGAGGAATCGCCGATCTCGATCGGGGTGAGCTTGGAGGCGTCGGCGTCCTTGAGCTTGATGACGGCCAGGTCGCTCGAGGCATCGTTGCCCACGAACTCGGCCTCGTACGTAGTGCCGTCATCCATGGTCACCACGTACTGATCGTAGCCATCGACCACGTGGTTGTTGGTGAGAATGTGGCCCTCGGTATCGAGCACAACGCCCGAACCGACGCTGCCCGAGCTGTCCGACTCGTCGGCAGACTGCGAAAGCGCGTTGCTCTGGCTGCCACTCGAAGTAGCGGTAATGGAGACCACAGAGGGCAGCGCCTTGGCAGAGACCGCCTCGGCCAGCGTTGTGTCCTCAGAGTCGATGGTAATCTTTTGCGCCGACGAACCCGAAGCACCCGCCGTCACGGCATTCTTGCCACCACCAATATTGAGCGTGCCACTCATAATGAGCGCGATGACCAGCAGGGCGCCGCAGGCGCAGCCGGCAAGCGCTGTAATAAAGATCGGCAGCTTTTTGGTCTTGGTCTTGACCACCGTGTGCTTGTTTACAACCTGCTGACTGCCCAGCGGCTTTCCGGTCTGCGTGTCGTAGGCCTGCACGTAGGGAATGTTGCTGTCGGCAGGCGTCGACTCCACCTGCACGCGCGGCTGCTGCTGGGTCTCGCCGGCGTTGCCCGCATCCTGGGGACGCTGGGAATCGTACTCGCTCATAGCTGCGATCCTTTCGTCAAATAACCAAAGGCCCGCCAAACATGTGGCGGGCCATCATTGTTCACGTTGAGTTGTACCCCAAGCTGGGCAGTCCCGAGCACTAGATGCCAAGATTTCAGCTTTGCTTAAGTAATGACATGCTTATAGGCCAATTCGTTTTATGCCGTCATGTCTATTCGATATAACAGTCGATAGCAAAACCCACGGCTTCGCTCTCTGGCGTGAAAATAGTCTCTCTGCTTCTTGTTCGCGTTTTTTCATTGCCATTTTCATCTCTGACCACCGCGCCAACCACGAGCGCCAATCGCTTCCGAGCGTCCGGCAGCTCCAAGGCTTCCGCCATCCCAGCTCGCATCAAAATGGGAGCTCCTGCCATCAGGCCTAAGAACTGTTTTCCATCAATCATTCTTCATTCCCCTGGTCTGCTTGATTTGGCTTTCTCGGCTGAATGGGGATATAGAACAGTCCCGTCAAGTTCCTTATCTTCCACAAAAACTAGAATCCATTTTTCACCTGCCTTCAACCCTGCAACATATCCGGAACTTGACTTGCGGCGCATATCGATCTTTTTATGGCAACCACTTGGCATCAACGCCTCAAATTGCCCGTTATGAACATCCGATAGAGTGCGAACTTCGATCGCAACAACCGTGTCGTTTTCTCCCCCATTAGTCGCCCCTAGCAGGGACAAACTCACTGCAGCGACCAAGGCAAGGAAAAGAACCAATAGGGGTATTGCCCTTCGAATGAACTTGTCGCCGTTCACGAGCACAATCACCCCTTGCAATATGTTCCGTCGTGAGCCGTGTAAATTGATACGTCATATGGAAGAAACTGCAGCCGGTTTGTCTATCCATTCCAAACCACAAGCAGGTACTTCTTGGCATTTGAGCATGTGTTATACATTGCCACATAGCCCACAACTGCCATTGCGTGCCCGCTGCCATTTGACCGGAGCCCCCCGGAGAAAACATTGCCGAAACGCGCATGCGTAGGTTTTCGCCTCTTTGATAACTTTCGCCTGCGTTGGCGTTATCATTCCCGAAATCGTTTTGCTCGCATCAACAACGTAATCCCATTTATACAAATCCATGGCAAGTAACTAAATGTTATTCGCCAGATAGTGCTATACGCTTGATATTGTTTTTACTGACGCACTTTCAGTCGGTAAAAGGTATGATTCTTGCCACAAGCGAGAAAAGGGTACCGAAAAACTCCGGTGCCCTGTATCGTCTTCTGGTTATCCCTAGTCCTTAAACAGATAGCCCACGCCGCGGACGGTGGTGATGTGCGCCGCGATCTGCGGGCCCACCTTGGAGCGGATGCGTCGGATATGCACGTCGACGGTGCGCGTACCGCCGCAGTACTCAAAGCCCCACACGCGGTGCAGCAGCACCTCGCGGCTGTAGGCGCGGTTGGGATGCGTCGCCAAAAAACTCAGCAGCGAGTACTCCATCAGCGTCAGGTCAATGGGCTCGTCATCGAGTGTCACCTGGTAGGTGGCCAGGTTGATCTCAAGGTTATCGATGTTGAGCACATCATCGGAGGCGACGGGCTCCTCCTCGCCCATCAGACGCTGCGCACGAGCCTTGAGCTCGTTGGGCGTCGCCGTGGGACATACAAAGTCGGCATGCGCATGATTCGGCAGGCGCAGGGTGCCGAGCGCCTCGTCGTCGACGATCACCAGCATGGGAACGCCGCCGCGATCGTCGAGCCACTTGGCAATCTGATCGATGCGGTCGCTGCGGATGCCATCGGAATCGAGGATCAGCAGGTCAAAGTCGTGCGCCGCAGTTGGCGAATCGGGGGTGGCCAGACTCACCTCGACACCCATGGTGGTCGTCAAGCTGCGGGCAAACTCGTGGAAGCGCGTCGTGCGCGCCATGAACAGGGCACTCTTTTCGGACATATCGGCCTCCAAAGAAATGAGCTCAATCGTACTGGGACAAGCCAGCGCGATTAGGAGTTCGCCAGGTAGTGCTTGATCTCCCATTCGGTGATCGTGGACTCAAACTTATGCCACTCGTCGCGCTTCTTTTTGAGGAAGAAGCTATGGATGTGCTCGCCGAGGGCATCCTTCATAAACTGCGAGTCCTCAAAGACGTCGAGTGCCTCTTTAAGCGAGCGCGGCAGCGGCGTATAACCGGCCTCAAGCATCTGGCGGTCGTTGAGCTTGAGCGTCTCGGCCGTGGCCTCGGGCGGGAGCTCCAGCTTGCGCTCGATGCCGTCGAGACCAGCAGCCAGCGTGACGGCGTTGACCAGATACGGGTTGGCCATGGGATCGGGACTACGAAGCTCAATGCGCGTGGACAGCTGCTTGCCGGGCTTGTAGACCGGGATGCGAACCATGCTTGCGCGGTTGCGCAGGCCCCACGTGGCGTACTGCGGCACGGAGTCGCCGCCCGTGGTGATGCGCTTGTACGAGTTGACCGTGGGGTTGGTGATGGCGCTGATCTCGCGCGCGTGCGCCAAGATACCGGCCATGTAGTGCTTGGCGATATCGGAGAGGTGGTACTTCTCGTCATCCTCGCCCCAAAAGACGTTGTTGCCGTCGTGATCGAACAGCGACTGATGCAAAAACATGGCGCTGCCGTCCTCGCCCGCCAGCGGCTTGGGCATAAAGGAGGCGTGACAACCGCTCTCGTAAGCTTGCTGTTTAATGATGAGCTTGGCCGTGGTAATGGCGTCGGACATGCTCAGGGCCTCGGCGTGGCGCAGGCTCATGCCGTGCTGCGAGCGACCGGCGGCGTGGAAGGTGTACTCCACGGGCACGGACATCTTCTCGAGCGTAAGGACCGTGTTGCGGCGCAGGTCGCGCGCGGCGTCGCTCACCGAAAGATCGAAGTAGCCCACGTTGTCGAGCGGCTCGGGCGTGCGCTCGTCGGGGAAATAGTAGTACTCCAGCTCGGCACCAACGTTGAGCAGGTAGCCGGCCTTCTCGGCCTTATGGAACATGCGGCGCAGCGCAGCGCGCGGGTCGCCGGCGAAGGGCTCGCGATCGGGAGTGCACACGTCGCAGAAAACACGGGCGACGCCGTTGTGGCTCGGACGCCACGGCAAAATCTGGAAGGTCGAGGCATCGGGGAACGCCAGCATGTCGGCTTCCTCGGGCGTGGCAAAGCCCTCGATGGCCGAGCCGTCAAAGCCAATGCCCTCCTCAAATGCGACCTCGAGGTCCTCGGGGCTGATGGCAAAGTTCTTGAGGCGGCCGAGAATGTCGACAAACCACAGACGCACAAAGCGGATATCACGCTGCTCTACGGAGCGGAGTACGTAATCGATGTTCTGCTGGTTCATGTCGCTCCCCTTTCTTTCGGGCGGGTTTCGACTGGTCTATATCGCAGATACTATCGCAGAAAAATGTTTCCGCAGGGTTAAAGCGTATCAAGCGCTCAAAAAACGTGTGTGAACAGGCTGGTATGACAAGTGATTATCGCTCGGATTCGGAAACAATTTGCCTACACGCTCGTTCCAGCGCCGGAAACTCCATCGTCACCGCATCCCAAACAACCGATCGGTCGACATTGCCGTAATCATGCGCGAGGTAATTTCTCATGCCGATAATTCCACGCCACTCAATTTCGGGATGAAGCCGCTGCGAGCGTTCCGACAACTTGCCCGCTTCTTCCGTCACCCTAAGCGCGCACATCAAAAGGGAGTCCGCCAACGCCCTCGTCCGCACGTCATTCGCATGCAGAAACTGGTCCTCGGTGATATCAAAAGCCTTGATGCGCTCGTTCGTTTCAGCGATGGCCTCCAAGACCTCTTGGGCGCGGAGGCCGTCTGACTTACGCGCGATCATAAAGGATCACTCCTTCGCGCTCGATTACCGCGGCAAGATCGTCATCAAGATAATCGCTCGAGACAAGGTCCACCTGCCTTCCGGTTTCCTTGCGCACTGCCTCGCCAAACGCCGACAACGCAAAAAGACCAAAGCCCTGCTCGCGATCGACTTCGAGGCGCAAGTCGATATCACTATCTGCACGCGCCTCGCCACGGGCATACGATCCAAATAGGATCACGGTTTTGATGGCGGGAATCGGGCTGGCTGCCTCGCGGACGGCGGACTCAATCTGAGCGGTATCCAAAATGCCCGCTGCGGCGCTTTCGCTCGCAGAGCTTTTACCGAGTGAAGGCACAAACGGCAGCGAGCGCTCGCGCAACATCTGCCTCATGAACATATTGACCGCAACGGACGAAGTCATGCCGAGTTCTTCGCACAGCTCGGCAAATGAATCTTTAATTGACGAGTCCACTCGAACACTCAGCACAGACGCAGCCATGGATACCTCCTGTATGACATTGTCTATATAATATCACACAGACTAGCGCGAGGTCGAAGCGCGGTGTTCGATGTGACCGGGGATCTCGATGCGCTTGGGGGCGAGCTTTGCGGCGTCGCCCACCGTAGTGGTAACGACGTCGATGCGCTCGGACAGACGCTCGATTACGCGCTCGGCGATGGTGTGGGTGTCTTGCGCGGCCGTGGTCACACCGCCAAAGAGCACGTGGTTCCAGGGGTAATCGTCAAACGTTGCGATCTTAAGGCCCGCCGGCAGCGAGGGACCCAGCTGCGCCAGTGCCTCGGTCAGGCGCAGGAAGACCAGGCCGTTGACGGCAATGAGGCCGAGCTTTTTACCCGCATAGCCGCGGATGGTCTCGTCCAGGCGACTGACACCCTCGACACCACCGTCCGCCAAGGTGACGACCTCGCCGGCCAGGCCGCGGCGCGAGAGCTCGTCGGCAAACGCCTCAGCGCGCTCACGACGCACGGGGCTGTCATCGCTTGCCTCGGTAAGCAGGCACAGACGCTCGCTGCCCGCAGCAGCCAAGGCGTCTACCAGGCCGGCGACCAGCTCACGGTTGTTGGAGGTCACCAGATCGATGCCACCGTCGGCAACGTCGCGGTCGAGCAGTACAACGGGCAGGCGCCCCGCGGCCTCGGCAATCGCCTTGTCGTTGCCTCCGCAGGTATTGACGACTAGGCCGTCCACGCCGGCATCGATAAGTCTGGTGAGCGACTCTGCCTCCTTGGCGGGGTCGTTGCCGCTAATGGCCGTCATGAGCGAGCAGCCGCGCGCACCGGCGCTGGCGGAAAGGTCCTCAAGCATGGCGCTGGAGAACGGGTTGCTAATGTCGGCCAGGATCACGCCGATGAGATTGGTGCGCGAGCTGCGCAAATTACGTGCGGCGGCACGCGGGCGATAGCCGGTGCGCTCGATAACCGCCGCGATGCGAGCGCGGGTTTCCTCGGTCATCTGCCCGGGGCGGTTATTGAGATAGCGCGAGACCGTGGCCGGGCTCACGCCCGCCTCGGCGGCAATGTCCTTAATCCTCATCTGCGCCATGGCGCACCCCGTTTCCCAATCGTCAGCAGTCTGAGCCATTTTAGGCATTTTTAATAATTTCGGTTGCAAAACGCTGTAGGTGAGCAGCATCGTTTTGCGTCTCGAGCAGATGCGATGATGGGCTAGATAGACGAGTCTTTGGACAGCTCAAAATAGTCGGGATACAAGGCGATAACCGGGCCCTGCTCCTCGGGCATCAGATGCAAGTGCGTCTCTGCCAAATAGCTCGCCGTATCAGTATCGCCCTTCTTAATGGCCTCAAGAATCCGGCGATGCTGCCGACGAATCGGCTCCCAATCCAAATCCTGCGACATCATACGCAACCAGTTGTATCGCTCAAAATGCGTGTTGACGCTCTTCATCCAATCCCACAACATGTGGCGGCCGGCAATCTCAAAACACGTCTCGTGGAACAGGTTGTCCAGATCGAAAAAGCGACGCGTTTCGCGATGGTCGAGCGACTCGGACTCGGTAAGAATCTGCTCGAGCCGATGCTTTTGCTCGGGCGTGGCAGCCGAACAGCATTTAATGAGCACGCTTCGCTCGAGTTTCTCGCGCAAAAAACAGGCGTTCTCGGCGCGCTCCATGCTGATTTTTGAGACATAGGTGCCGCTTTTGGGACGCGTTTCCACCAGCTCCTGCTCGCGCAGGCGCACAAAGGACTCGCGAATGGGCGTTCGCCCGATTCCCGTCTCCTTTTCCAGACCAATCGCCGAAAGGCGCGTGCCGGGCTTGAGCTCGGCATAGATGATCTTGGAGCGCAATGCGTTGTATGCCTGATCTTGCAGGCTCTGATAATGCTGGTGCTGTTCCATAAAGCTAAAGCCCTCGGATGAAGCTCACGGTTTGTCGAATACCACCATGCAATACTATCGCATCGACACGCCCCAGCTCCCAATCAGTCTTTTTGAGACGGGGCTCTTTTGGACTATGAGCGCTCGTATTTCGTGGCCCGCCCGGTTCCCTGCCTTACGATTGCATTCCGTTCAAGCAGAGATTCGAGTGCCGCCAACGTCCGCATGCGGCTCAGCCCCGTCTGTTTTTCAATCTCGCTTCGCGACATAATTCGCCCGCCCGACAAGGCATTGAGAACCCGGATCTCTTCCTCGGACCCTTCAAAGGCATCGGTAGCGGGCAATGTGACGGCCACCATGCCGCCGCGAACATCAAAAATTGGTTGATTGATCGAATCGCGATAGGCACGTCTAATGCGCGCGATTCCCGTACCAAATTTCTCGATGTAATCCAGCTTTAAAAAGACCTCGGCGACAATTGGGTTTCTGAGCACGGATATCTGCCCATACAGGTATTGTTCCGTCGTCAAACCGGCGGGCAGTGATCCGGGCGAAGTCACAACAACACGATCGTCGTACAAGGCAATTTGAACATTCGCTCGAACGTCCCACGTCCGATGCACCAAAGCGTTTGCAACAGCTTCGCGGAATGCCTCAAGAGGAATTCGATCGGTTTGGACGCGCTCCATCCCTTCGATACGCTCATAACGGTAGTAGCGTGCAAACATAGCCACCGCCCTGTCCACCTGCTCAATTGCGGATACATTTGTCGCCGCCTCGCGATCCAAGATCACATCGTCGGTATCACCAAAACGGACGCAGTCGATGCCCGGAAAATCATTCTTATCCGCCAAAATCGCCGCAGCATTGGTATAGCCGTCCTTGCCGAGCAAGCGAAGCGTGCGCATAATATCCGACGTTAGTTCAGAAATGCCGAGATGTTCAACGCACTTATGCTCGAGCGTATGAAAGCCCAAGTCCTGGCGAGCCGACGTGAGCGCGTCGAACGTTACGTTGCTGCCTTCGAGCGTCAGCCTGCCATACTCAAACCGGTCGACCTCCACCGTTGCCGAATCGTTTCGTCTGTAGGCCTTTCCCTTGCTTCGATAGGGTTTGTCCTGTCCCTCATAAACCGTAAGGATTACGATCCCGTGTTTCTCATCGGGCTCGAGCGTGTAACGGGGAGCGGGATCCAAGCTATCATTAATCATGTTCTCGATGCGGAGACACTCTGCGACCGGATCTGCAAGGCCGACAGCCACGCCCTCGTCATCAACGCCAAACTCAATCTTGCCCGTCCCGTAGTTTGCATAAGCGCTAACCGTTTTAAGAAACGTCGGCGTAACGCTTTCCTTGTATTCGACTGCAGGGCTCTCTCTAACAACCATATGCACAACCCCCTCGTTTCGTACCATTCATAACCGTATTATAAGACGAAAACCGTTTGCGTATTGATTTATAGAAGACGCAAACGGTTTTCGTCTTGATTTACGTACGGAATTAAGACGAATAATTTCGCTTTCGTATGGCTCAATACCGGACGCAGACTGTTTTCGTCTGTCAATACGTCTGCAATCCAAACGAAAAGAGCCCCGAGCTCGTATGAACTGCCTCCCATTTCTTGGACACAAGAAATGGGAGGCTTTTTTATGGCTGGAAACGCTTTGTACGACGTCGGGATGAGACTGCGAGCGGCAGAGCTGCACGACGAGGGGCACGGCCGCGCGGCGATCGCGGCCCTTCTCGGGATGCCGGAGGAAACCGTGAGAGAATGGCTGTGCACCTACAGGTCTGCTGGTATCGAGGTTCTGGCCATGATGGGAAAGAAACACACCGCCTATTCGTTCGAGACGAAGCTGGCCGCCGTCAGGGCGGTCGTCGACGAGGGCATGACGAAGCCCGAGGCCATGGAGAAGTTCGGGATAGCCTCGCCAAGCCCTTTCAAGAAATGGCTGAAGGCCTACAGGGAGGAGGGCCCGGAGGCGCTCAGGCCAAAGCCCAGGGGGAGGCCGAGGGGGTCCGGCTCCCCGTCCGGGGAGACGACGCGCGAGCAAGAGCTCGAGCGCAGGATCAAGAGGCTCGAGGCGGAGAACGCCTACCTAAAAAAATCGATCGCCCTGAAGGCGGAGAAACGCTCTCGAACGGCGAGAAGGCCGCGGTCGTGAGCGGGCTTTCAGGGCAATACCCCCTCGCCGACCTGCTCGAGTGCGCCGGCCTGGCGAGGTCGAGCTACTACTACGCGCTGTCGCACCCGAAGGCTCCCACCAGGCCCGAGCTCTGGGAGGCCGCCGCCGAGATATTCTCGCGCACCGCCAACGGGTGCGGCCACAGGCAGATCGCCATGTGCCTGCGCGCCGAGCAGGGCGTGCGCATAGCCGACAAGACGACGCTGAAGATGATGCGCGAGATGGGCATCAGCTGCGGGATCCGCCGCGAGACCGACTACCACAGGTACAACTCGTACAGGGGCAAGGTCGGAAAGACCTTCGAGAACGTCATCGGCAGGGACTTCGCCGCCGACGGGCCGTGGGAGAAGATGGGCGCCGACGTCACCGAGTTCAAGCAGCCCTGGGGCAAGGCCTACTTCGCGCCGGTCTACGATTTCGGCAGCAAGGAGATCGTCGCCTGGTCCACGTCGCTGCATCCCAACATGGCCCAGCAGCACGAGCTGCTCGACCAGCTCGTGTCCAAGATGCCCGAGGGCTCCAGGCCGGTCCTGCACTCGGACATGGGCTGGCAGTACCAGCAGGCCGGGTGGTGCAAGCGGCTGGAGGAGGCCGGCGTGGTGCAGAGCATGTCCCGGAAGGGCAACTGCATCGACAACGGCGCGACGGAGCAGGTGTTCGGCCATATGAAGGACGAGTTCTTTCGCGGAAGAAAATGGCCTTGCTTCGAAGACTTCAAGAGAGACCTGGACGAATACATCATCCATTGGAACACGAGAAGGAGGCAGGTTAAACTGAAGGGACTGACCCCGGAGGAATTCCGGAATCAGTCCCTATGTGCGGCGTAGGCCGCTTATTAGCCCGTCCAAGAATTGGGGCGCAGTTCAGTATGAACTCGGGGCTCTTTGCGCCGCACATCTATGAGAAGAAAAGTTCGATGCGTACGGGCGCTACTCCATGAAGCCGCCCTGGGATGGCGGCAACCTCGCCGTTACCCGTCTGATGGGTGTGCTCAAGGCATCCGTTCCCCTCTTTATCGACGTAACGGGCAAAAAAGCTCGTCGAGGAGACCATCCGCACGCACCAAGGGGTTAACTAGAGTTCGCAGGCGACCTTGTAGCCATCGCCGATGGCGTCGCGGATGTTGCCGCACTTGTTGGCATCACCCAGCACGTGGATGGCAACGCCGGCAGCGGCAAGGTCGTCGGCCAGCTTGGTGTTGGGACGATAGCCCATGGCAAGCACCAGCGTATCAGCATCGGCGATGGTGCGGATCTCGCCGTCCTTTTCGTAACTGATGGTGTCCTCGGTAATCTCGGTCACCTTGGCCTCGGTCAGCACGTGAACGCCCTTGGAGAGCATGCGCGTGATGAGCACCGCACGACCGGCACCGCCCTCGTTGGCGGCGAGCGTCTTGGTCATCTCGATAACGGTGACATCGCGATTGGCCGGCGAAAGGTCGTTGACCAGCGGGGCCAGGTAATCGGCCGTCTCGCAGCCAACGGTGCCGCCGCCCACGATGACGATCTTCTTGCCCGGGAAAGCCTTGCCGCCCAGCAGGTCGTCAGCCGTCATAACTTGCTTAAAGCCCTGCATAAAGGCCGGAGCGATGGGCTCGGCGCCATAAGCCAGGACAACCTCGTAGCCTGCATAATCGCGCTGAATGTCTTCGGCCGAAAGCTCGGTACCAAAGACGCACGTGACGCCTGCCTCGGCTAGGCGACGGTACTGATACTTGATCACGCGCGTGAGCTCCTGCTTTGCTGGCGGAACGGCTGCGATGCGCATCTCGCCGCCCGGCTCGTCCTGCTTGTCCACGAGCACCACGTTATGGCCGCGCTTGGCGGCAATGTAGGCTGCCTCCATGCCCGCGGGACCGGCACCCACAACGAGCACGTTCTTTGCCTCGGCGGCAGGCTCGTAGCCGGCCTCGTCGCGCTCCACGTCCGGATTGACGGTGCAGGAGATGCGCTTGCCAAACATGATGCCGTTCAGGCAGCGCAGACAACCGATGCAGGGGCGAATATCGTCGGCATTACCAGATGCGGCCTTGTTGCAGAACTCGGCATCGCACAGATTGGCACGGCCCATCATGCAGATGTCGGCAGCGCCGTCCTCGATCAGCTCCTCGGCGATCCAGGCCTCGTTGATGCGACCGACGGTGGCGACGGGAATGTTGACGTGCTTTTTGATCTCGCGCGAGCAGGCGGCATGCGAGGCCTGCTGCGTACCGGCGGCGGGAATGGCAGAGCCGCGCTTGATAGTGGTGCCGCCCGACACGTGGATCATGTCGACACCAGCCTTCTCCAGGCGACGCGAGACGTAGATCATGTCGTTGAGGGTCAGACCGCCATCGGTGTACTCGTCGCCCGAGATACGGACGTCGATGATAAAGTCCTTGCCGCAGCGCTCGCGAATCTCGGCGATGACCTCGAGCAAGAAGCGCATGCGGGCGTCGAGCGAGCCGCCATACTCGTCGGTACGCTTGTTATAGAGCGGGGTCAAAAAGCCGCCGAGCATGCCGTGCGCGTGCGCCGCATGGACCTCGACGCCATCGACGCCGGCCTTCTGCATACGCACGGCGGCGTCGCCGAACTGATGCGTGAGCTCGTGGATCTCGTCAACCGTGATGGGGCGCGGTGCCTCGCGGGCATAGGACGGGCCCACAAAGGACGGGGCGATGAGGCGTGGCGTGCCCGGAATGTTAAAGGCCATGTAGGCGGGGTGGAAGAGCTGCGGCATGATCTTGCAGCCGTACTCGTGGACGGCTGCGGCGAGCTTTTCCCAGCCGGGGATAAACGTGTCATCGTAGCAGCACATGTCACCCGGCAGATAGGTATAGGTGGGCTCGACCGTCACGACCTCGGTGATGATGAGGCCCACGCCGCCCTTGGCGCGGGCACGGTAATGATCGACCAAGTCGTCGGTCACATAGCCGTGATCGGCCAGGTTGGTAGATACCGGCGGCATAAAGACGCGGTTCTTGACCTCGGTCGTACCGACCTTGATCGGGCTAAAGAGCATCGGGTAGGAGGAGGACTCCATGCAGGCTTCCTTTCGTTTGAGCCGCTCGGCGGCAAATTACTGACCTATCTATCGTAGCAGCAACCGAGCGGTGCCCGAGCGCACGTGTTCCCCCGGCTTCTGCTCGGTTCACAAAACTCCAGTATACCGCCGATACTGGCACCCCTGAACACCGAACTTGTGTGCTTTTGCCCAGGTGGGTCATGTCCCGACGTACATTTTTGGGAATATTCAGCATCGGAGTGCGCCGCGCAGCGTCCTCGACGCCCCATTTGGTGCGCATTTTGCGCCCGATCGGCATAAATAAGTGCCTCCGATGGCGAATTACGCCATCGGAGGCACTTAAAACAGCCGTTCTGCCCCTCTATCGGGACATACGTTTGCTGAATATTCCCAAAAATGTACGCCGCAAGAGGGGGCACCCTCCCTAACGACTCAAATGCGGACGGCCGGCGGCATCGAGTCCAATCGCCGCGCTCGCCCCCGAATGCACAAAGCGCCCCCGTGAACGGATGCTCGCGGGGCGCTTTGATGCCTGAGTCCTATTTGATACCGCGGCCCAGGTCTTCGGCAATTTTGTCCACGCCCTTAAGTGCGGCGCAGGTCTTTTTGTTGGAGCAATGTCCTGTGCAAACGCCACCTTGAGCGCAGTCGGCGCAGGTGCCCTTGCGATAAATGCGCACGCACACGGCGACAAACGCAATGGCGATAACGGCCAGCACAACAATATCGATAGGTGCCATAGCAAGCCTCCTCTAGTTAACCACCACTTACTTTACCCCATTCTCCACCTGCCAAAAAGGGACAGGTTTATTTTGGTCGTTTTTATCTGCGGAAACGCCACATCTCCCTCACCAAAAAGCCCGAGTGTCGCTGGGACACCCGGGCTCGTGGAAAGGGGCTAATCCTTATTCGGACTTAAGCGGAAACTGCGGCGGAAGCAGTGTTGGTCTCGTCCTCGTCGGTCCATGCGTGTTTGGGCATGGGACGGAAGATCTGGAAGAGCATCGCAACCAGCAGCGCGATGGCCACAACCGTCCAGATACCAAACTGCCCAAGAACAAGCAGGTTATAGAACTGGTTGATGAACAGGCCGATGACCCAAGCAAAGGCACACTCGTAGCCGATGGCAATCGCGGTCCACTTACCGGAGTTCATCTGGTTACGGATGGTGCCGATAGCGGCAAAGCACGGAGCGCACAGCAGGTTGAAGGCACCAAAGGCGACGCAAGCGCCCATGGTCGGGAACATAGCCGCAAACGCGGTCCACAGGCTCGGGTCGGTCTCGCCGGCGTCGGCGACAGAGAGCAGCGAGCCGGCGGTGGCGACAACGTTCTCCTTGGCGACGAGGCCAGAGACGGTCAGCGCGGTTGCCTGCCAGGTGCTAAAGCCGAGCGGGGCGAAGATCCAAGCGACCAGGTTGCCGAACATGGCAAGCACGGAGTAATCCATGAACTCCTCGGGGATGCCCTCCATGGAAGGCAGGTAGCCAAAGGCGCCGTTGTAGCTACCAAAGTTGGAGAGGAACCAAACGACGACGGTGGACGCAAAGATGACCGTGCCGGCCTTCTTGATAAAGGCGAAGCAGCGCTCCCACACGTGCAGCGCCCAAGAGCGGATCGCCGGGAAGTGGTAGGCAGGAAGCTCCATAACAAACGGCGTCGGGCGGCCGGCGAAGAGCTTGGTCTTCTTGAGCATGAGGCCCGAGGCAATGACGGCAAAGACGCCCAGGAAGTAGAAGAGCGGGCTGATCCACGCAGCGGTGGTAGAAGAGTCGCCAATGATGGAACCCATGAGCAGGGCGATGATCGGCAGCTTGGCGCCGCAGGGGATGAACGTGGTGGTCATGACCGTCATGCGGCGGTCCTTCTCGTTCTCGATGGTCTTGGTGGCCATGACGCCGGGGACGCCGCAGCCCGAGGACACGAGCATGGGGATAAAGGACTTACCGGACAGGCCAAAGCGGCGGAACACGCGGTCCATGATGAAGGCGACGCGGGCCATGTAACCGCAGTCCTCCAAGAAAGACAGCATCACAAAGAGCAGGAACATCTGCGGGACGAAGCCCATGATGGCGCCGATGCCAGCCACGATGCCGTCGCAGACGAGCGAATCGACCAGACCACCGTCCTCGGTACCGCCCGCCACGAGAGCGTCATGCACCGCGGTGGTGATACCCGGGACATAGGGGCCGTACTCCGCCGGGTCAATCGAATCGGCGTCGTCGCCCGCGGCCTCGACAGCCTCATCGTAGGCGTCGCGACCCTGGCCGAGCACATACCAGCCGTCGGTGCCGAAGAGCTGGTCGTTGGTGAAGTCGGTCACCGTGCCGCCCAAGGTAGAGACGGCAATGTAGTACACGCAGAACATGATGACCACAAAGATCGGCAGGCCCAGGATACGGTTGGTAACCACGCGGTCGATCTTCTCGGAGGTGCTCATCTTGGCAGGGGCCTTGGTGAGGCACTCGTCAATGATGTGGGCGATCACGCCGTAGCGCTCGCCGGTGATGATGGACTCGGCATCGTCGTCGCAATCCTGCTCGCACTGGGCGACCAGCTGCTCAACGCGATCGGCCTTCTCCTTGGTGAGGTTGATGAGCTTGCAGGCGTCCGCATCGCGCTCAAACAGCTTGACGGCGTAGTAGCGACGCTTGTTGGCGGGAACGCTCGCCGGCAGGTTGTTCTCGATGTGGGTCAGAACGTCCTCGATAGAAGAATCGAACTTGTGCTCCGGCACCTGGCCCTTGGAAGCAGCGGACTTCTTGACCTGCTCGAACAGCTCATTGATACCCTTGTTCTTAAGGGCCGAGATCATCATGACCGGACAACCGAGCTTCTTGGAGAGCTTGTCCGTGTCGATCTTGTCGCCGTTCTTCTCGACCAAGTCGGCCATGTTGAGGGCGACGACCACGGGCAGGCCGGTCTCGATAACCTGAAGCGCCAGGTACAGGTTGCGCTCGAGGTTGGTGGCATCGACCACCTGGACGACGACATCGGGCTCGCCGCTCATGAGGTAGTCGCGCGAGCACTGCTCCTCGGGGCTGTAGGGGGAAAGCGAGTAGATGCCGGGGAGGTCCGTAATCGTGACGTTCTTGTCACTCAGGAGCTTGGCTTCCTTTTTCTCAACCGTGACGCCGGGCCAGTTGCCAACGTAGCCGTTGGCGCCGGTGATCAGGTTGAAAAGCGTGGTCTTGCCGCAGTTGGGGTTGCCCGCCAGCGCGACATGGATCTGAGAATCCGCCATTCAATCCTTCTTCCTTGTGTGCCCGCGCTGCTTTCTCCGCACGGGCTGGATAATGTGCTTCAACATTGCAAATTTAAGTTAGAAAAACCTAACTTTATCTGCAGAAATATTCGCCGCGGGCCCTTACTGGACCTCGACGACGGCAGCCTCCTCCTTGCGGATGGAAAGCTCGTAGCCGCGCACGTTGATCTCGACCGGATCTCCGAGCGGCGCAACCTTAACGACCTTGAACGAAGTGCCCTTGATGAGGCCCAGGTCCATAAGGTGACGGCGAAGCGCGCCCTCGCCGTGAAGCTTGACGATGGTAGAGCTCTCGCCCACCTTAACGTCACCCAACGTCTTCATATTCTTTTCCCCCTTTCAGCTTTTATGAAATGCTGCGAACTAACCGACGGTCATGATGTGCATGGCGACCTTGGTATCGATACCAAAGCGTGCGCCCAGCACGGTGACGATGATATTGGCGCCACTCGAACTCACCACGTGAACCTCACTGCCCTCGACAAAGCCGAGGTCCTTGAGGTGGTGCTTCATGTCCTCATTGCCCTTTACACGAGACACGTGCACGGTTTCGCCCGCTTTCACCATCGAAAGCGGCATGGCCGGCATCTGCGGTCCGCAAGACATGAGTGTGCTCCTAACGTCAGTTCGTCCTCGACATCGACGCAGCAAAAGTTAACCACGTCTATGTTCGCTACAGTAAACTAGCACGTGGTTAACTTTTTGGAAAGGGTCCCTATTCAGTTTTCGGAAAAGTTTCCTATATGAAACAAAAAGGCGCGGCAAAAGCTGTCTTTTGCCGCGCCCTGTCATGCTTAGAGCGAGAGGTTTCTAATCGATGTGACGCAGGAAGCCTCGTCTACGCCCGAAACGCGGAACACGATGTCCTCGCCGCACTCACCATAGAGGGCCATGAGTCCCATGACATCGCGGCCATCCGTGTGGCGATCGCCGATGCTGACTGACACGTCGCTACGATGCTTGGCAATGATGTCATAGAGCAGCGCAACCGGGCGGGCATGAAGTCCCAACGGATCTTTAATCGTCTTTGTAAACTCGACCATGTCCCCTCCCGCGGCATCGCACATTCGGCCGGCAAAACCCAGCCACGTGGTAGTTATTGTACGTTACCGGCCGCATCCCCGTCCCACAAAAAACGAGGGAAGGCACGTGTCCCTCCCTCGTTACGGGCAATATGTAGCCGCTTGCCTACATCAGGCGCAGGCTGACGTCCTTGAGCTGGGCGCCGCTTACGGCACTCGGGGCGCCCGACATGAGGTCGGAGCCGCTGGCCGTCTTGGGGAACGCCATGACGTCGCGGATGGAGTCGGAACCGGTGAGCAGCATGCACACGCGGTCCAGGCCCAGAGCGAAACCGCCCATCGGGGGCGCACCAAACTTGAGCGCCTCCATGAGGAAGCCAAACTGAGACTCGGCGCGCTCCTCGGTAAAGCCCAGGAGCTTGAGCATGGACATCTGCATCTCGGCGTTGTGGATACGCATACCGCCGCCACCGGCCTCAAAGCCGTCCATGACAAAGTCGTAGGTGCAAGAACCGGCTGCCAACGGATTGGCCTCGATCTTGGCGATGTCGGTCTCGGTCGGCAGGGTGAAGGGCTGGTGCTCGGCAGCGTAAGCCTTGCGGTCCTCGTCCCAGTGGAACAGCGGGAAGTTGACGACCCACAGGAAGTCGTGGCCCTCGCGCTTGATCTCGAGCGCGTTGGCCATGTGGGAACGCATGCCGCCCAGGATCTCGTCGGAGAGCAGGCGCGGGCCGGCGGCGAACATCACAAGGTCGCCGGGCTCGACGTCCATGCGCTCGCGCAGAGCGGTCATCTCCTCGTCCGAGAAGAACTTGACGATGGGGCTGTTGATGGAGCCGTCCTCGCGGAAGGCGATCCAGGCCAAGCCCTTGGCGCCAAACGTGGAGGCCACGCCGGCGAGCTTATCGATCTTGGCACGTGCCCAGGCACCGGCGCCCTTGGCGTTGATAGCCTTGACGACAGAGCCCTCCTCGTTTGCGGCAGTCGCAAAGACCTTGAACTTGGAGTTGGCGAAGATGTCGGTCAGGTCGACCAAGTGCATGCCATAGCGGGTATCGGGCTTGTCGGAGCCATAGGTGTCCATGGCCTCCCAGTAGTTCATGCGACGCAGCGGCGTGGGCATCTCGACACCCATGCGGCCGAAGGCATCGGCCAGGACCTCTTCGAGCGCGCTCATGACGTCATTCTGGTCCACGAAGGACATCTCAATATCGACCTGGGTGAACTCGGGCTGACGGTCGGCACGCAAGTCCTCGTCGCGGAAGCACTTGGCAACCTGGTAGTAGCGCTCGACGCCACCGACCATAAGCAGCTGCTTCAGGAGCTGCGGGGACTGCGGCAGGGCATAGAAGTTGCCCGGCTGGATGCGGCTGGGGACGATGAAGTCGCGGGCGCCCTCGGGCGTAGACTTGAACAGGGAGGGCGTCTCGACCTCCATGAACTCACGGTTGTGCAGCGCCTCGCGAATGGCAAAGGTAAAGTCGGAGCGCAGCTTGAGGTTGGCCATCATCTCGGGACGACGAAGGTCCAGATAGCGATAGCGCAGGCGGGTGTCCTCGCTGGTCTCGATGCCGTCCTCGATTTGGAACGGCGGGGTGACGGACGTGTTGAGCACCTCGGCGTGGTCGGTCAGGACCTCGATCTCGCCGGTCGCGAGCTTGGTGTTGGTGGTCTCCTCGCCACGGGCGCGCACGACGCCGTGAATCTTGATGGGCCACTCGGGACGCATGGTCTCGGCGATCTTAAAGGCATCGCCGTCGGAGTGCTCGGGGTCGAAGGTGAGCTGCGTGATGCCCTCGCGGTCGCGAAGGTCGCAGAAGATAAGGCCGCCGTGGTCGCGGCGACGGCTCACCCAACCGGTGAGGGTGACCTCTTCGCCCACGTTCTCGAAGCGAAGCTCGCCGCAGGTACGGGTGTGCATGGAATGCTCATCGATGGGACGGGTCTGGCTCATACCAGTGATCCTCCTTTATGGATCTGTGCCGCCCCGTGTCGTTCCGGGCGGCGTCGTACAGATTTGCCCAGCCTGCGTAAACCGCGCAGCCAGACATGGCGTTCTATCTTATCGCACTCGCGTCGATGTGCCGCGAAAAAGTGGCTCCTGCCCAAAGACTTGACGGAGACGAAACAATTGACGCGCCGCGGCACCCGCCCGCGCTCGTCACGTGCGACAATATGCCCCAATAAAACAGCACTCGGAAAGGCCCGCCATGACTGCACGCCTCATCGTTATGGATATCGACTCCACACTCATCAACCAGGAGGTTATCGATCTTTTGGGCGAGGAGGCCGGCGTAGGCGAGCAAGTGGCGAAGATCACTGAGCGCGCCATGCGCGGCGAGCTTGACTTTAAGCAGGCGCTCGAGGAGCGCGTGGGGCTGCTTGCCGGCTTGGACGAGAGCGTGTTCGAGCGCACGTTTGAGCGCGTGACGTTTACCCCCGGCGCGCTGGAGCTTGTGCGCTCGGCGCACAGCAAGGGCTGGAAAGTCGGCGTGGTAAGCGGCGGCTTTCACGAGGTCGCCGATAAGATCGTGGCCGCCGCGGGCATCGACTTTTGCCTCGCTAACCGCCTGGAGGTCGTGGACGGCAAGCTCACCGGTAAGTTGGCTGCGGACATTGTGACCAAGGAGTCCAAGCTCATCCAGATGCTGGATTGGGCAGTTGAGTGCGGCGTCGACATGGCCCATACCGCGGCGATCGGCGACGGCGCCAACGACATCCCCATGATTCAAGCCGCGGGCACCGGCATCGCATTTTGCGCCAAGCCCAAGACGCGCGAGGCCGCCCCGTTTGCCATCGACGAGCGCAACCTGATGCTCGCCATGGACATCATCCTGCGTGACTAGCCGATCCATCTAACAATAGAATCAAATCTTCTATGTCTAGTTTCCGAACAGTTTTGTCTTAATGTTCGGAAACAGCCCCTCGAGTGCTAGACTTTGCGCCGTCGAAGGGAACATATATGGATAAGCGAGATCTTGAGCATTTGCTGAGCGATGTTGCCGGCGGGGCAGTCACCCCTGCCGACGCCCTCACACGCATCCAGACGGCTCCGACCGCCGATTTGGGCTTTGCGCAGCTCGATCTTTCGCGCGGGGTGCGCCAGGGAGCCGGCGAGGTTGTCTACGGTGCCGGTAAAACCGCCGATCAGATTGCCGCCATTATCAAAGCGCTGCGCGATGCCGGCCAGGAGCGCATCCTGGTCACGCGCCTGGATGCCGAGAAGGCAATCCGCACCTCGGAGCTCCTCGACAACGGCATCGACCTGGGATATGTCCCGGACGCACAGCTCGCCCTCGTGGGCGGCAAGCCCTCCCCTACCGGCAACGGACGCATCGTTGTCGCCTGCGCCGGCACGAGCGACCTGCCCGTCGCCGAGGAAGCCGCGTTGACGGCTGAGTTCTATGGCAACGAGGTCGACCGCCTCTACGACGTGGGTGTCGCCGGTCTGCACCGTCTGCTCGCGCATGCCGAGGAACTTGCCCAGGCACAGGTGGTCATCGCCATCGCCGGCATGGAAGGCGCCCTGGCGAGCGTCATCGGCGGCCTGGTGAGTTGCCCGGTCATCGCCGTTCCCACCAGCGTGGGCTACGGCGCGAACTTTGGTGGCGTGGCCGCGCTGCTCGCCATGCTCAACTCCTGCGCCAGCGGCGTCTCGGTCGTCAATATCGACAACGGCTTTGGTGCCGCCTACCAGGCAAGTCTTATCAATCATCTGAGCGCCGGCACGCCCCGCGCCCGCTAAGGAGCATCCCATGTCCAACCATCAGCACACGCTTATCATCGACGGCACCTCGGGCATCAGCGGCGATATGACCGTCGCGGCCCTGCTCGACCTGGGCGCCAACGAGGAACACCTGCGCGAACAGCTCGCCACGCTGCCGGTCGACGGCTTTTCGATCGCTGTGACGCGCGTAAACAAGCACGGCATCGACGCCTGCGATTTCGACGTCCAGCTTGCAGAGGAGCTCGAGAACCACGATCACGATATGGCCTGGCTCTACGGCAACGAAGCAGCTGCCGAGCACACGCACGAGCATGAGCACCACCATCATGATCATGGCGAGCACGAACACGAGCACTGCCACGAGCATGACCACAACCACGAGGGCCACCATCACGCCCACCACCATCACCACCGTTCTTTGGCTGACGTCACCGCCATCATCGATGGCTCGCAGTTAAGCGATGGCGCCAAGCGTCGCGCCCTCGCCATCTTTACCGCGCTCGCCGCTGCCGAGGCCAAGGCTCACGGCAAAACGCCCGAGACCGTCATGTTCCACGAGGTGGGCGCCGTCGATTCCATCGTCGACGTCTGCTCTGTCGCCATCTGCCTCGATGACCTGGGTATTGAGGACATCGTGGTCGAGTCGCTCTCCGAGGGTCACGGTACCATCCGTTGTGCCCACGGTCTCATGCCCATTCCCGTCCCCGCTGTCGTCAACCTGTGCCAGGCGGGCAATATCGTCCTCACGCCCGCACCAGTCGCCGGCGAGCTTGTGACGCCCACGGGCGCCGCCATCGTCGCCGCACTGCGCACGTCCGAGCACCTGCCGGCCCGCTACCGCATCGAGGCCGTCGGCTACGGCGCCGGTAAGCGCCCCTACGAGGGCTGCTCCGGTACGCTCCGCTGCCTGCTCGTTCACGCGGACGCATAGCCATGGATGCCCGCAAGGCAAAAAGCCGCGCTGCCATCGTTGCGGCGTTCTCCGAGCTGCTGCGTGAAGAGGACTACGGCAAGATCACCGTCGGCGACATTATCGCTCGCGCCCATGTGGGTCGGGCCACGTTCTACGGCCTCTTCAAAAGCAAAGATGACCTACTGTCCGAACTCGTGAGCGACATCTGCACCCACGCCCTCGACGACGATGGCGCACCGCTCGACGACCCACTCGTGCAGGTCGAGCATATTCTCAACAATCTATGGGAACGTCGCCAGGGCGTCCGAGCGCTGGTAGCCGGCGCCGGCTCACGCGTCTTCGCCGACTGCTTACGCAAGACCATCATGTCACGAGCAGCCGAAACCGTCCCTACCGACCCAAACGGCCCCGCCGCCACCATGGACCGAAGCTTCCTACTACACCACATAGCCTCAAGCTTCGTAGGAATGGTCCAATGGTGGGCCTGGCACAACTTCCAAGCAAACAAAGCCGACGTAGCCAAAGACTACCTCTCAGCCATAAAGCCCCTCTTCACCTAAGTAAGAAGCCCATCCCAAAGCATCGCCCCAACCCAAGCCGCCACGCATCCCAAAGTGTCACTCGCGCTTCAACGCCCCTACCAGCAACAAGCCCCTCCCATCCAAATTCAGATATATGTTGGGTTGCTTGTTCCAATCCAACTGGATTCCCGCAGGGTCCGGCATAGGTTAACTTTCCGCCGCATTCCGCAGGACGCAAGAAGCTCCCGCCGCACGAAGT
>NZ_QSRV01000018.1:7922-47602 GCF_003437235.1 Collinsella sp. TF07-1 | reverse complement strand
ATGCGCACAACGTTGCGCTTAATCAAGAGGAGAAAACGTATGGGTCTGTTTGACATGTTCAAGAAGAAGGCTGAGCCCGCGGCTGCCGCTGCTCCGGCCTCCATCTCTGCTTCTGCCGGCGCCGACGTGCTGTGCTCGCCCGTCAAGGGCAAGGTCATCAAGATGGCCGACGTGCCCGATCCCGTCTTTGGTGGCGAGGTTTTGGGCAAGGGCTGCGCTGTGTGGCCCGAGGACGATCTGGTCTACGCTCCCTGCGACGGCAAGGTGACCGTCACCATGGGTCACGCCGTGGGTCTGCAGTCCGATAGCGGCATCGAGGTTCTTGTGCACGTTGGCGTCGATACCGTCAACATGAACGGCGACGGCTTCGAGGGCTTCGTCAAGGCCGACGACGTCGTCAAGGCTGGCCAGCCCATGCTCAAGATCGACCGCGCCAAGATCGCCGCTGCCGGCTACAAGGACTGCGTCGTCGTGGCTGTGTCCAACACTGCCGAGTTCGCCGACGTCGAGCTCGCCGTCGAGGCTGACTCCGCTGTCGCCGCCGGCGATGTCATCGTCAAGGTCGTCCGCAAGTAAACTGCGGCAACATAAGGATGCGCAAGGGTGGTCGGGTTATCCGGCCGCCCTTTTTTATTACAATGCGGCGGAACGTTTTATTGCGCGTTGGGCGGAACGGTAAACCGTTCGGACGTTAAATCGAGCCGACTGCGCCTTTGCTTTGCCGGGGGTGTTCGTTAGCGGCTAGAATGGCCTTATTGTTACGACGTGCACCGCGTCGGGAAGCGCGGTGCCGCTTGTTGGGAGGAATGTCATGAAGAAGAAGCTGCTGCTTGCGCCCCTGATGGCTGTTCTGGTCGCGTGCGTAGTTGTGCTTTCCGGCTGCGGAGGCCCTTCGGTTGAGGAGCTCATCACCGATGATCTTACGACGCAGTTTGACGAGGTCAAGAACGGTGGCGACGACTTCCTCGCCGGCCTGGAAGAGGCCTCGGGTGACGAGTTCGAGCAGCTGGGCATCGATCCCAAGGAGTACGCCAAGAGCTATCTCGAGGGCTTTGACTACAAGATCGGCGACGTGACGGTCGACGAGGACAAGGGTACCGCAACTGCCGAGGTCACCATTACCTGCAAGTCCATGAACCAGATCGTTGAGGATTTTGCCACCCAGTACCAGGAGAAGGTCGCCGCGCTTGATTCGATGCCTTCCGATGACGAGCTGTACAAGATGGCCGGTCAGGTTATGGTCGATGTGACCAAGGCTGCTAAGACCAAGGACACCAAGGTCACCTTCAAGTATTCCTGCAATGACGACGGCGAGTGGTCTGCCGACGATTCCGCAACCAACGAGATGATGAATGCCATGATGAGCTAGGGGAGTTACACGGTAGTTCGTTACGGCGTTTTGCCAAACGCCGTAACTGCCCGACGCTGCGCGCCGCCCAGGACGACAATTTGTCATTCAAAAGGCGAGGCATGACCAGAAGGTCTATGCCTCGCCTTTTTCATGCCAATTTGTTCGCTCTGGTGCCCGCTCGCTGCCCGTCCTCTACCTGCGGCGTTGCCATGGTAGTCATTGAGGTGGCAGTTGGGGACGTTCCTTTTCTGCCGGCAGTTGGGGACACTCCTTGCGCCAGCGTTGCATCGCGAACGCTCGGGAAAATATGGCCCGGTTTTTGGTCGAATTCTGGGTCGCGGTTTCCGGATGGGGTGGGTTGCGGAAAGTGCGACCCGGAATATTGCTCCAAAACGGGATGGCGTTTTCCCGACGCGCCTCAAACGGAAAGCGCATCCCATTCCGGAGCTCCAAAACGGGACGCGCTTTCCGCGCGGAAGAATTGTCGCAGCTACGTTAAGCAGTGCCGCTCGCTACTCGCCCAAGATTAGCTCGGCGAGTTCGTCCTGCGTATCTACCACGTAGTCGGCGCCGGCGGCTTCCAGCTCTGCGCGGCCGCGGAAGCCCCAGCTGACGCCCGCGCTCTTAAGGCCGGCGTTGTGACCGGTCAGAACATCGACATTCGAATCGCCCACATAGAGCGTGGTCGCCGGGTTGGCGCCCAGCTCCTTCATTACATGCAGCGTGACGGGCGCTTCGGGCTTAGGCGGAAACGCATCGACACGGCCCTGTACCTGCGCAAAGCGATCGGGGCCAAAGTATTTCTCGATAAGCGGGGCTGCCGAAATATGGTCCTTGTTGGTGAGCACGGCAAGCTGAACGCCCTCTGCGCGCAGACGGTCGAGCATCTCAATCGTGCCGGCGTAGGGTGAGGTGCGGTCCTCCTTGTGCTCGCCATAATAGGCCCTAAACTCGGCAAGCGTCTGCTCAAACATACGGCCGTCGCCCGCGTACTCGGCGGGCATAAAGCGTTCAACCAGCTTGAGCATGCCGTTTCCCACCTTGTAGCGATACTCGTCCACGGCAAACGTGGGCCAGCCGTGCATCTCGCAGGTGTGGTTGCCGGCGGCCGCCAGGTCCTCGAGCGTGTTGAGGATGGTGCCGTCTAAATCAAAAATCACATGGGAAAAAGCTGCTGCCATGGGTGCTCCCGCCGTTTGGGTTATAGGACGCACCCATGATAACGGGCTGGCGTGTCGGGCATGTTTGAAATCTGAATAACTTTGACTGCTGTGTATCGGGCCGCGCTGCCCGACCATCTCTGTCGTTAGCAAATTCTCGGCAGCTGCTCTCCTACGAGCATGTCGAGGATGCGGGTCGATCCCCAGCCGGTGCGCACGCGCACGGCGGGACGGGCGCCCTCGGCAAGTGGCAGCACGCGACCGATGATGGCGGCATTTTCGCCGTAGCGGGCGGCGCGCATGGCGGCCAGCGCGGCATCGGCCTGCTCGGCCGGCACCACGGCAACCATCTTGCCCTCGTTTGCCACCTGCAGAACGTCGTAACCGAGCATCTCACATGCCGCCTGTACGTCGGGGCGCACGGGCACGGCATCCTCGTCGATCTCCATGGCAACGCCGCTGGCCTGGGCAAACTCGTTGAGCGTGGATGCCAGGCCGCCGCGCGTGGGGTCGCGGAAGCAGCGGGTGTCGGGGGCGGCGGCGAGCACGTCGGCAATCAGATGATTGAGCGGCGCGGCGTCGCTTTCGATGGCGCTCGAAAACGCCAAGCCCTCGCGCTGGCTCATGATGGCGATGCCGTGGTCGCCTAGCGTACCCGATACCAGGATGACGTCGCCGGGGCGGCAGTTGGCACCGCTGAGCGTCACACCTGCGGGCACCTCGCCCACGCCGGCGGTATTGATGTAGACGCCGTCGGCACCGCCACGCTCGACCACCTTGGTGTCGCCGGTGATTATGGACACGCCCGCCTCGCGTGCTGTTTCGGCCATGGTCTGCACAATCTGGCGCAGCTTGTCCATGGGATAGCCCTCTTCGAGGATAAAGCCGCACGAGAGGTAGCGCACGTTAGCGCCCGAGGTCGCGACGTCGTTGACGGTTCCGCATACGGCGAGGCGGCCGATATTGCCGCCGGGGAAGAACTGCGGCGTTACCACAAAGCTGTCGGTCGACATGGCGATTCGCCCGCTTGCGGGCAGCGCGGCGACACCAGCATCGTTGCCCGCAAGCAGCTCGGGCGACCCAAAGGCATCCAGAAAGACCTCATCGATAATGCGCTTCATCATCTGGCCGCCGGAGCCGTGGCCCAGCAGGACAGTGCTATCGGTGGCAGTACGGGACATATCGAAAACTCCAATCGTGGGTGGAATTATATGGGTGAGGCGCAGCGTCGACCGGTCCGCCGTTCGTTAGAACGGCGGAACCTAATAGTCGCGGTATCTAAAGTACGCCGCGCAGCTGCCTTCGGAGCTCACCATGCAGGGGCCGACGGGGTGTTCGGGCGTACATGCGTGGCCGAACAGCGGGCAGTCGCTCGGCGTGATGGCTCCGCGCAGCACGTCGCCGCAGCGGCACCCGCGTGGCTCGACCGTCGCCTCAACGGGCACATCAAAGCGGGCGCCGGCATCAAAGCGCGCGAATTCGGGTCGGATGGAAAGACCCGAAGCCGCAATCGGTCCCAGTCCGCGCCACGTGGTGTCGCACGGCTCAAACACCTGCTCGACCAGTTGGCGCGCCACGGGATTGCCGTCTGCATTGACGCCGCGGCGGTAGGCGTTGTCGATTGCGGGCCTGTTCTCGACAACCATCTGGACCAGCGTGCAGATGCCCTGCAGGATATCGACCGGCTCAAACCCGGTGACTACGCCGGGGGTCTCGAACTCGTCGACCAAAAAGCTAAAGGGTGCCAGGCCTGTGATGGTAGCGACGTGACCAGGCAGGATAAAGCCGTCGATGGTCGTCTCGGGGTCGTTGGAGATCGCACGCAGAGCCGGCGGCGTGGTCTTGTGAGCACAGTAGACCGAGAAGTTCTGGAGCCCGCGCGCTTCGGCCTCCAAGATGGCGGCGGCGATGGTGGGCGTTGTAGTCTCAAAGCCCACGCCCATAAAGATGACCGGGCGTTCGGGGTTTTGCTCGGCAATGTCGAGCGCGTCGAGCGGGGAGTAGACGATGCGAATGTCGCACCCTGCTGCCTTTTGCGCGGCGAGCGAGGTGGACGATCCGGGCACGCGCATCATGTCGCCAAAGGTGGTGATGATGGCACCGTCCATGTTGGAAAGCGCGATTGCGTGATCGATGTCGCGGTTGGCGGTGACGCAAACGGGGCACCCCGGGCCGCTTAGCAGTTTGAGTCCCGTCGGCATAATGGAGCGAAAGCCATAGCGGCCAATGCTCACGGTATGCGTACCGCAGACTTCCATAAGGTTGATGCTGCGGTTGCCGACAAGCTCATGAATACGATCGATGAGCTCGCGAGCCAGCTTGGGGTCGCGAAATGCCGAAAAGTCGATACCGGAGCGAACCGGCTGCGCCGCCGCCACTAGTATGCCTCGGCCGGGTTGGTGGCGAGCTGGTCCTCTTCGGCCAGCTCGGTCATGGTATTGACGAGCTCGAGTGTCTCTTGGGCTTCCTGCTCGTCAACAATCTGAATGCCAAAGCCGGCGTGCACGAGAATATAGTCGCCTACCCGTGCCGTCGGCACGAGGCGCAACGAAACGGGGCGCTCGATGCCCATCATGTCGACGGTCGCCTTAAGGTCGTCGTCGCGTTTGACCACTTTACCGGGAACGGCAAGGCACATAATGTTCCCCTTTTATACGTTTTGCGCTGGATAGGCGCCTAATTATCCATCAGATGATGGTAGCGCTCGCGGGAGTCACGAGCAAACGCGTTACACCTGTGAGACGGCTGGGCACAGTGGTGTGTGAGGGCGAGCTACTGCGATGCGATCTGCGCAAGACGAGCGCTTGCGACCGTCGCCTGACCGTAGGCGATGCAGCCGTCATTGACGGGTACGGTGTGGGGGACAAGGACAGTAAGGCCTGCGCTTTTGAGCTCGCGGGTGAGGAGCTGGAGCAGAAGTCGGTTCATGAACACGCCGCCCGAGAGCGCGACGGTGTCGATGCCCTCGCGCGCGCAGACATCGCTGGCGATGTGTGCCGAGGAGCGCGCGACGGCGACATGGAAGTCGAGCGCGAGCCTGCCGGCGGGCGCTCCGGCTTCAATTCCCTCCAAAAGCGCCTCAAAGAGTGCTTTCTGGTCCTGAACATAGGGGCCGTCCAACCACGATGGGCCAGATGCGAAATAGCCGACGTTGTTGTCGGGAAAACGGGCGATTTCGCCGTCCAGTGCACGCCAGGCGGCGGCTTCGAGCTCGATGGCGGGTTCGCCCTCGTAGGTCGCCTGGCCGCAAATGCCTAGGATCGCGGCGGCGGCATCAAACAGGCGACCCATGCTGCTGGTGCGCGGGCTGTTGATGCCGCGCTCGATCATCGTTGCCGTTATGCTGCGTGTTTGCTCGTCAAGGCTGTTCAAGAGCCCCACGGCTCCCGGGTGCTCGAGCAGGTTGAGCTCGCTGAGCAGGGCAAAGGCGTTGCGGCGGGCATCGTGTACGGATGCGGCGCCACCGGGAAGCGCCCAGGTGCGCAGATGCGCGACGCGCTCAAAATCGGCGAGATGGGCGATAAGAAACTCGCCGCCCCATATGGTGCCATCGGTGCCGGCACCCGTGCCGTCGAAGGCGATGCCGAGGACACGTGCATCGGGCGCAAGCCGGCCTGCGGCAATCGCCTCTGCCATTACGCTCGCGATGTGCGCATGATGGTGCTGGACTTCGGTAAGCGGCAGACTGTGCTCCCGTGCCCGATCACGCGCCCATTGGCTCGACAGATAGCTGGGATGCATGTCGCATGCCAGGGCGGCAGGCGCCAGGTCAAAGAGGTTTTCCAGACGCGAGCGCGCGGCGTTCCAAGCATCGAAAGTCGCGCCGTTTTCGACATCGCCGATATGTTGCGACACAAAACAGGCTGCCTCGCCGTTCGTCCCTTCGCGCGTGAGTGCAATCGTGGCTTTTTGCTGCGGCCCGCAGGCGAGCACGCAGGGCGTGGTGCCGTTGAACGCCGGCAACGACAGCGGCTGCGGCGCATATCCGCGTGCGCGACGCACGGGCATGACGTCGCCGTCGACTACGCGTACCACGGAGTCGTCGTAGCGCGACAGAATTGCGCGGTCGTTGCCGAGCAGCGCGTCGGCGATGCCGGCGGCAACGAGATGTTCCCATGCAAGGACATCGTCGGTCTCGATGGGCTCTTCGCTCAGGTTTCCGCTGGTCATGACGATTGCGTGCATACCGTGCGCTACAGCCGCAGCGAGCAGCAAATGTTGAAGCGGGGTGTAGGGGAGCATGACGCCGAGCTCGGGCAAGTCGTGTGCGACGGATGGCGCGAGCTCGAGGGCGTTGGGGGAGCCGTAGGCGTCGTTGCCGGCCGCGCGGCGGCGCAACAGCACGATGGGGCGAACGCTGCCGGCCAGCAGGTTGCGCTCAACGCCATCGATGTGGCACAGGCGCTCGACGTCGGCAAGGCCGCGCACCATAACGGCAAGCGGCTTGTTGCTGCGACGCTTGCGACGGCGCAGCTCGCACACCGCTCGTTCGTTGGTGGCGTCGCAGGCCAGGTGGAATCCGCCCAGACCCTTGATGGCGACGATGCCGCCGCCTGCCAGCAGCTCGACGCAGCGTTCGATGATGGCATCGCTGGCCTCGCGCGTGGAGCCGACGGCGGGTGTTGCGCCGACCGCCGTTGGCATAACACCGCGATCCGCCTCGCGCCACGTAATATGCGGTCCGCAATCAAAGCAGGCATCGGGCTGCGCGTGAAAGCGTCGATCGAGTGGGTCGGCATACTCTGCGGCGCAGGTGGGGCACATGGGAAAGCGATCCATCGAGGTTGCCGCTCGGTCATAGGGCAGCGAGCGAATGATGGTAAAGCGCGGTCCGCAATTGGTGCAGTTGATAAAGGGATAGTGAAAGCGTCGGTCGGCGGGGTCGAATAACTCGCGCAGGCAGTCATCGCACGTGGCGATGTCGGGCGAGATGAGCGTCGTGTGGGCAGTTTGATCCTGCGACGCCACAATGCGAAAGCCCTGCTCGTTGGCGGCGTCCCAGTCGCCGGGTGCTAGGCCTACAACCTCGACACGCTCCACGCGAGACGCCGCAGGCGCATGCTCGGAAAGCGCGTCGACAAATTCGTCGAGTGCTTTGCCAAGGGCGTGCGCCTCGATATGCACGCCATCGCCCGCGTTGAGCACCCAGCCGCAAATGCCGTGCGCCATGGCCTCGCGATACACAAACGGTCGCATGCCGACGCCCTGCACAATGCCCGTTACATGGATATGCGCATGTCGCATGCGGCCCTCCTTCGTTGAAATGTGTGCTGTTACAGCCCCAAGCTCTGCTCGGTGGCGGCGCAGGTGAGCTCGCCGTGTTTAACGCCGCGCAGGCCCAGCAGGCGGTCAGCCAGCTCGTAGACGCGCTCGCCGCGACCCTTAAGCGCCAGAATCTCCAAGCAGTTGTGGTGATCCAGATGCACGTGCATGGTCGATACGATCTCGTCGGTGTAGTCGTGCTGCACCTCGTCCAGGCGGCGCGTCAGGTCGCCGGTGTGATGGTCGTAAATCATGGTGAGCGACCCGATGACCTGCTCGTCGGGTGTTCGCATCTGCTCCTTGGCAATGGAGGCGCGAATCAGGTCGCGCACTGCCTCGGAGCGGTTGGCCACGTCGCCGCGGCGCGCGATCTGCTCGTCAAAGCGGCGCAGCAGGTCGTCGGGCGCGGTGACTGAAAAACGGACCAGCTCTGAGGCGGAGCCGCTGCAACGGCAGCCCATGTCGCCGGTCGGCCCGTGCGGATGCTCGTGCTCGTGATCGCAGGCGTGCTCGTGCTCGGCCACGCTACACCAGCTTTACGGAGCCAACGGAGTTATGGTCGGCCTCGATGGCTTCCTCGTAGCCCTCGAGTGCGTCGTGCGCCTCGTGGAGTGCCGCCATGGCGGCCTCGAGCTTGGCGCCAATGCGTTCCATGTCAAAGTTCTCGGTCGCATGCAGCAGCTGATGGCTCCACTCGTGGGCGAGCTCGATCGTGTCGTCGACCTGCTTGACGCTCATGGCAAGCTGGCTCATGTTCATTCCGACGTCATGCATGACAAGTCTCCTTTTGTACGGGTTTAATCAGTGGTTCAGATTCTACTACGCCCGCTTTGCGCATCGCCGCATAAGAAAACGGGTGCGAGTCCGTCTGACCCGCACCCGTTCACTGGGGGCTGTTTGCGATTACCATACTATCCGTGGTCGCGGGCGCAGCGTCCGGCTCTCCGGTGAGCGGCGCAAAACCGCTCATGGACGGCAGCACATGACCGGCGTATTACAGATGCTTCTCAAGCAGCGCCTGCAGCCTGGCCTTGGGCAGCGCGCCAACGGAGCGGTCGATTTCCTCGCCGTTCTTAAAGACAACCAGCGTGGGGATGCTCATAACGCCAAACTTCATGGCTAGGTCCTGATTGTCGTCGACGTTGCATTTGACGACGGCAAGTTTGCCGGCCAGCTCGTCGGCCACTTCGTCAACAATGGGCGAGAGCGAGCGGCAGGGACCGCACCACGGTGCCCAAAAATCAACCAGCACGGGAAGGCTGCCGTTAACGACGGAATCGAAGTTCTCGGGGGTAATCTGCTTAATGTCAGCCATGGTGACCTCCATAGTGCGACGCGGCTCAGCCGCGTAAAATTCAGTACGACTGTGCTTATACCCAACGGTCCGCAAAGCAAGCACTCGCGGTCGGCTCTTTTATATAATGGTGGGCACGCAAACGATTGGAGAGCGCATGTCCACGTCACAAAGCCAGAAAAAAGAAGCTATCGCCCAGGCGACCGAGCAGGAGCTCGCATCGCTTGCGGGCCGCGGCGTGCGTATCGCGGGCAACGCGTGCTCGCCGATTGTGCTGGTAAAAGGTGATTTAGACGATGCCGAGCGTGCGGGCGGCGAGCTGGCTGCCGGTCCGGATGGTGCCGCGCTGCGCAAGGCGCTCGGCGCCATCGGCTACGCGCCAGAGGATTTCTGCGTGCTGGCAAGTGTTGCCGGCGCGGGCGACGGAGCAGTTGCGACAGGCGAGGGCCTGCCGTGCGAGCTGTTCCGCGAGGCGCTCGAGGCCTTGGACCCCGAGGCGGTCCTGCTGCTGGACGATCGCGCGGCCGATACCATGCGCGAGACCTATGCCGACATGCTCGTGGCAATCGACGACTTTGATACCGCCATGCTCAAGCCCGGCTTGGTCGCCCATGTACAGGGTCGTCGCGTGCTCGCGCTCGATGGCTTTGAGGCGGCGCTGACCGACAAGGCGGCCAAGCAGCGCATGTGGGCCTACATCAAGCAGCTGACCCCGGCGGCCGCTCCGCTGTAGCGGATTGGCGCCGGTGAGCGATTGCCTGGTGGGCATGCCGTCGACCATGCGCGGCGGCCGTCCAAAGATGCCTCCTGCGCTATCGAGAGCTCGGCTATCCTCAGCTTGCCAGTTCGAAAATGGACCTGCCGCATGATTGAATCTTTATTTCAACTTTACACCTAGGTTTACAGCTGTCTTGTCAGCTGTAAACCTAGGTGTCATACTAAAGCCCCAAGATTCGCCAAAAGAGAGGGGCCTTGATGGCACAGAGCGCGAACATGGATGCATCGGAGCTTGCACGCGATATTGCGGCCGGCCTGGCATCGGCAACGACGGCAACGGAGCGCGCAGCATTGGTGCCCGCAGAGCTCGTCGAGGCCATTCAGCAACTTAAAACCCAGCGCGACGCGGTGATCCTGGCGCACTATTACGTGGCGCCCGAGGTCCAGGCTGTGGCCGATTACGTCGGCGACAGCTTCTACCTGGCAAAGCTTGCCAAGAGCCTGCCGCAGCAGACCATCGTGCTGTGCGGCGTGGAGTTTATGGGCGAGAGCGCCAAGCTGCTCAATCCCACCAAGACCGTGCTGCTGCCCGAGCCGGGCGCGGATTGCCCCATGGCTCATATGGTCAAGCGCGAGACGGTCGACGCCGCCCGCGCCGAGTACGGCGACGACCTGGCCGTAGTGTGCTACGTCAACTCGACGGTCGAGATCAAGAGCTGGAGCGACGTGTGCGTCACCAGCTCCAACGCCGTCAAGATTGTGTCAGAGCTGCCGCAGCAGCACGTCCTGTTCATTCCCGATCAAAACCTCGGTCGCTTCGTAGCCGAGCAGGTGCCGCAAAAGCACGTCCTGCTTAACAAGGGCTACTGCCCGCGCCACCACATCATCACCGTCGAGCAGATCGTCGATGCGCAGGAGGCACATCCCGACGCGCTCGTGCTGGCGCACCCCGAGTGCAAGGCCGACGTCCTTGCCGAGGCTGACTACATCGGCTCCACCGCCGGCATCATCAAGTGCGCCGAGGAGTCGGACGCCAGCGAGTTCATCATCGTGACGGTCCGCGGCGTGCTCTACGAGCTCGAGCGCCGCTGCCAGGGCACCGGCAAAAAGTTCTACTTCCCCGCGGTGCAGCCCACCTGCGCCAACATGGATCTCATCACGCTCGAAAAGCTCGTACGCTGCCTGGAGACGGGCGAGGGCGAGGTGCAGATTGGCGTGTCGGACGAGGCCGCCGACCAGGCCAAGCTCACGCTCGACCGCATGCTCGAGTACGCGGCGCGCTAGAACAATGTGACATGAGGGGCGGTTCCCCAGTCACATCACAAGGGAGAGGATTCCTGTGGAAACCAAGCAATACCCCGACATGGAGTGCGACGTCGTTATTGCCGGCTGCGGCGTGGCGGGCCTATACGCTGCCCTCAATCTGCCGACGAGCACGCGCGTGATCATGCTCTCCAAGGGTACGGTCGACGAGTGCGACTCGATGCTCGCGCAGGGCGGCATCTGCGTGCTTCCCGAGGGCTCGGATTACGATGCCTTCTTTGAGGACACCATGCACGCCGGCCACTACGAGAACCGCCGCGAGAGCGTTGACATCATGATTCGCTCGAGCCGCTCGGTCATCAACGACCTGCTGGCCATGGGCGTGGACTTTGAGCGCAAGGCCGACGGCAGCCTCGACTTTACCCGCGAGGGCGCGCACAGCCGCCCGCGCATCGCCTTCCATGCCGATATTACGGGCAAGGAGATTACGACCAAACTGCTCCAGGCTGTCCGCAAGCTGGACAACGTGCAGATTCTCGAACACGTTGCCATGACCGATATCCTGACCGCCGAGCGTGACGACGCCACGGTGTGCACCGGCGTCGTCGCCGTTCCCGTGGACGAGGACAACTCGGTTCGTCCCGCCGATGAGCTGGCAAATGCCGCCGAGGGCGTGCATGCCGGCGAGCCGTTTAAGATCCATGCCCGCCACACGCTGTGGGCGACGGGCGGCATCGGCGGCGTATACGACCATTCGACCAACTACCCGCAGCTCACGGGCGATGCCTGCTACATCGCTCAGGAGCATGGCATTACGATGGAGCACCTGGACTACGTGCAGATTCACCCCACGGGTCTGTTCTCGCCGCAGCCGGGTCGCACCTTCCTAATCAGCGAGAGCTGCCGCGGCGAGGGAGCGATTTTGCTCAACGCTGCCGGTGAGCGCTTTACCGACGAGCTTCAGCCGCGCGACGTGGTCGCCGCTGCTATTCGCGAGCAGATGAAGCAGGACGGCACCGAGCACGAGTGGCTGAGCTTTGCCCCCGTCGAGCGCGACGTGGTGACCGGGCACTTCGCCAACATCCGCGCGCGCTGCCTTGAGGACGGTCGCGACATCCTGGATGAGCCCATCCCCGTCACGCCCACGCAGCACTACTTTATGGGCGGCGTGTGGGTCGACAAGGACGGCCGCACCTCGATGCCCGAGCTCTACGCCGCTGGTGAGACGGCCTGCAATGGCGTTCACGGCAAGAATCGCCTGGCTTCCAACAGCCTGCTCGAGTCCCTAGTCTGGGGTCGCCGCGCTGCTTGGCGTATGCGCACCGGCGAGTCGCTTGCCGTGGAGCAGGCGGGCGAGCCCGCCCTCGATGGCCGTCATCGCGCCCTGAGCGCCGACGCCCTGGCAATCGATGATCTGGCCCGTGCCGCCGGCACGCAGGCCGTGGAGGAGTAGACCATGAATCCCATTACCATGAAACTCGTCGTCGATGATCTGATCCTGCAGGCCCTGCGCGAGGACATTACGTTTGAGGACGTAAGCACGGCGAGCGTGTGCCCCACGGCGCGCCCTGCTACGGTGGAGCTCATCGCCAAGGCCGACGGCATCATCGCCGGCCTGGACGTGTTCGCCCGCACCTTTGAGCTGCTGGATCCGCAGAGCTCGGTGCTGTTTGATGTTGCCGACGGTGACGAAGTGCACGCCGGCGACCACGTGGGCCAAGTGCGCGGCGACGCGCGCGTGCTGCTTTCGGGCGAGCGCGTGGCGCTCAACTATCTGCAGCGTATGAGCGGTATCGCCACCTACACACATAATATGGCAGCGGCGCTCGAGGGTACCAAGACCGTGCTTGTCGACACACGCAAGACCACGCCGGGCATGCGCGTCTTCGAGAAGGCCGCGGTCGAGATCGGTGGCGGCAGCAACCACCGCTACAACCTGTCGACGGCTGTCATGCTCAAGGACAACCATATCGACGCCGCCGGTGGCGTGACGCGTGCGATCGAGATGGCACGCGCCCACGCATCGTTTACCACGACGGTCGAGATTGAGTGCGAGAACCTGGACATGGTACGCGAGGCCGTGGAGGCCGGTGCCGACATCATCATGTTCGACAACATGACCCACGATGACATGGCTGCCGCGATTGAGCTTATCGCCGGCCGCGCCAAGACCGAGTGCTCGGGTAATGTGGATGCCAGCAATATCCGCGCGCTCGCCGACCTGGGCGTTGACTTTATTAGCTCGGGGGCATTGACGCACTCTGCGCCGATTCTCGACCTCTCGCTCAAGCACCTGCGTCTGCTGGACGGTAAATAATGGACGCCCGCGAGCGTCGCCGTGCCATCATGGGCGTGCTCGAGGGGGCCACGGAGCCCGTTTCGGGCAGCGCACTTGCTCGCGAGGTGGGTGTGAGCCGCCAGATTGTCGTGCAAGACATCGCCCTGCTGCGCGCCGATGGGCACGATATCGTGGCGACCAACCGTGGTTATGTGCTGCAGGAGGCCCCCAGCAGCCCCGCCGTGCCCACGCGCTTGGTCAAGGTTCGCCACAGCGTGGAGCAGGCAGGCGATGAGCTCACGAGTATCGTCGACGCGGGCGGTGCCGTGCTCAATGTAATCGTCAACCACCGCGTGTATGGCAAGATCACAGCCGATCTGGACATTCGCAACCGTCGCGATGTTGAGCGCTACCTGCACGATATCGAGAGCGGCAAGAGCTTTCCACTACTAACGGTGACGAGTGGCTACCACTTCCATCGCATCGCGGCGGAGGACGAGCAAACCCTCGACGAGATCGAGGCCATGCTCAAGGAAAAAGGCTACTTGGCAGACCTCATGCCCTACGAAGATGACCTATCGTAGCCGATGCTGAAAACGCCCCTAAGCGGCAATCTGCAGCGGTGCCAAATTAGTTATCCGCACAAACAAAAAAAGGAGGCCTCCGCGGCGATGCGGAGGCCTCCTTTTTTGTGCACGGTGTACTTTTGAGTGTGCAGGTGGGGGGGGGGTTGTTACTCCTCGACGATCTCGGTGATCGCGCCAGCGGGGCAAGCGTCCTGGCAAGCGCCACAGGCGACGCAGGAGTCCTCGTCAGCGACGGTAGCGACGTCCTGGAGCTCCAGAACGCCAGCGGGGCAGGAGTCGACGCAAACGCCACAAGCGATGCACTCGTCGGCATCAATTACGGGATGAGCCATGGTAGTTTCCTCTCTGTTGACCGACGCTACAGGCGATGCGCGTCGGTTTGATTCGGGCAAAAACATACCACGGGAGCGACCGTTTGCAATACCCTCTGGCCGGCATCTTCATACCGTTCGCCGAGTATGCCAAGGTTTACTAAAAAACGCGCAGGTGGGGCCGTTGAGCTGCGCAAATGTTAGCTAAAGGTGACTTGAAATATTGAGCTATTGAGCACGCTTTTGGAAAGCGCATCCCGGAATCGACGCTCAAAACGGGTCGCGCTTTCCTCGGGGGTGCCCCAAGATCGTTCCGTGTGGCTCCGGTTCAAACCTCAGCCATCTCTACATAGATTTCGATAGATTTGCCGAGAACTCAATCAGCGCATCTACCTGTGCATTTGAGAACCTAAACTCTCGGCAATAAGAAATCTTATATGAATTGACTTAGATTTTGTATATTCCGGCCCATAAGGGGATACACTACATCCTGAAAGACAAGCCGAAGCGCCGCGTGACAGACCGTCGAGGCGGCGCGAACGCAAAAGAGAGAGGGAATTTCTAATGGGCAAGATTCTTGGTATCGACCTTGGTACTACTAACTCCGCTATGGCCGTCCTCGAGGGCGGTTCTCCGACCATCATCGTGAACGCCGAGGGCGACCGCACCACCCCGTCCGTCGTGGGCTTCCGTGCCGACGGCGATCGCGTCGTGGGCAAGGCCGCTAAGAACCAGGCTGTCACCAACCCCAAGAACACCGTGTTCTCCATCAAGCGCTTCATGGGCCGCAAGTACTCCGAGTGCACCTCCGAGATCAAGACCGTGCCGTATGAGGTCAAGGAGGGCCAGGGTGGCCGTGCCGTCGTCGATATCGAGGGCAAGGACTACACCGCCGAGCAGGTGAGCGCCATGACGCTCGCCAAGATGAAGGCTGACGCCGAGAAGTATCTGGGCGAGACCGTCACCGACGCCGTCATCACCGTCCCGGCCTACTTCAACGACGCCCAGCGTCAGGCCACCAAGGACGCCGGTAAGATCGCCGGCCTCAACGTCAAGCGTATCGTCAACGAGCCGACTGCTGCTGCTCTTGCCTATGGCCTGGACAAGCAGGGCACCGACCAGCGCATCCTGGTCTTCGACCTGGGCGGCGGTACCTTCGACGTCTCCATCCTCGACCTCGCCGACGGCGTGTTTGAGGTTCTGTCCACCTCGGGCGACAACCACCTGGGCGGCGACGACTGGGATCAGCGCGTCATCGATTGGATGGCCGATAAGTTCCAGCAGGAGAACGGTGTCGACCTGCGTCAGGACCCCATGGCCCTGCAGCGTCTGAAGGAGGCCGCCGAGAACGCCAAGAAGGAGCTCTCCGCAGCCCAGCAGTCCACCATCAACCTGCCGTTCATCACCATGAACCAGTCTGGCCCGCTGCACCTCAACTACACGCTGACCCGCGCCGAGTTCGAGAAGATCACCCGTGACCTGCTCGAGCGCTGCAAGCAGCCTGTCACCAACGCCCTGCGCGATGCTAAGCTCAAGCTCTCCGATCTGACCGAGGTCATCCTCGTCGGCGGCTCCACTCGTATGCCCGCCGTCCAGGAGCTCGTCAAGACCATGACCGGCAAGCAGCCCAACATGTCCGTGAACCCCGACGAGGTCGTTGCCGACGGCGCTGCCGTCCAGGGCGGCGTGCTCACCGGCGACGTCGAGGGCATCCTGCTGCTCGACGTTACCCCGCTGTCGCTGGGTGTCGAGACCATGGGCGGCATCATGACCAAGATGATCGACCGCAACACCACGATCCCGACCTCCAAGACCGAGGTCTACTCCACCGCTGCCGACAACCAGACCAGCGTCGAGATCAACGTGCTCCAGGGCGAGCGCGAGCTTGCCCGCGACAACAAGTCGCTCGGTAAGTTCCAGCTGACCGGTATCCCGGCTGCCCGTCGCGGCGTGCCGCAGATCGAGGTCACCTTCGACATCGACGCCAACGGCATCGTCAAGGTCTCCGCTAAGGACAAGGGCACCGGCAAGGAGCAGCAGATCACCATCTCCGGCTCCACCGCCCTGTCCGACGACGAAGTCGATCGTATGGTCAAGGACGCCGAGGCTCATGCCGAGGAGGACAAGAAGCAGAAGGAAGAGGTCGAGGTCCGTAACCAGACCGATAGCCTGTGCTACTCCACCGAGCAGACCCTCAACGAGCTGGGCGACAAGGTTTCCGCCGACGTGAAGTCCAAGGCCGAGGCCGCTATCGCCGACGCCAAGAAGGCGCTCGAGGGTTCTGACGTCGAGGCTATCAAGGCCGCCGGCGAGTCCCTGCAGTCCGTGGCCTACGAGCTGGCCCAGGTTGTCTACGCCGACGCTCAGCAGCAGACCGACGGTGCCGCTGGCGCCCAGCCTGCCGACGATGACGTTGTCGACGCCGACTACGAGGTTGTGGACGACGAGGACAAATAATCATGTCCGCCCGTAAAGCTCGCACGGAGGCGGCCGCCGCTGGCGCCGCCCCCGTTGACTCTGAGGAGAAGGACGTGAAGATTCCCGTAGAGGCCGTTGACGATACCGTGGCCAACGAGGCCCCGGCCGCCGAGGCTGCCGAGAACCAGGTAGAGGATTCCAACAAGGAGGCGACGATGACCGAGGACGAGATGGTGGAAGCCGCTATCCGCGCCGGTGAGGAAGCCGCCGACAACGACTTTAAGCTCAAGTTCGAGCAGGCTCAGAAAGAGCTTGCCGACGTGCGCAATGAGCTCGATGCTGCGGCAGAGGCTCAGAAGGCCGCCGAGGACAAGGCAAAGGACGCCACCGAGCGTACCGCCCGTCTGCAGGCCGACTGGGAGAACTTCCGTCGCCGCACTGCCAACGAGCGTATCGCCGAGCGCGAGCGCGCGACCGAGAAGCTTGTCACCGCGCTGTTGCCGGTGGTTGACGATATCGAGCGTGCAATCGACCATGCCCGTAGCCAGGAGCTTTCCGACGACTTTAAGCAGTTCGTCGATGGCGTTGATGCGGTGCATGCCAAGCTGCTCGATGTGTTTGCGCACGAGGGCGTTGAGCCCATCGACCCCAAGGGCGAGGCGTTCGATCCGCTCGAGCACCAGGCCGTGGGGCGTGTCGAGGACGCATCGCAGTACGACGAGACCGTCAACGACGTGTACCAGAAGGGCTACCGCATGGCGGACCGCATCCTGCGCTCCGCGATGGTGACGGTGACCTACGGTGGCGAGAAGCGCCCCGCACCGGAGCCCGAAGCGGCGCCCGAGGATGCTACGGCCGATACGGCCGAGAGCACCGAGGAGTAATTGAGAAGGGCCCCGGGGCAACACCCGGGGCCCTTTCTGGCCAAGTGCCATATGAAAGCATGAGCCGCCGCCCGCTGGGCGGCGGATGAAACAGGAGAGGAGCTACGATGGCTGCAGGCAAAACCTTCTATGACATCCTGGGCGTATCCAAGAGCGCCTCCGACAAAGAGATCAAGAGCGCGTTTCGCAAGCTCGCGCAAAAATATCACCCCGATGCCGGCGGCGACGAGGCCAAGTTTAAGGAGATCAGCGAGGCCTACGAGACGCTTTCGGACGAGAAGAAGCGCAAAGAGTACGACCAGATGCTCATGTTCGGCGGCATGCCGGGCGCGGGCGGCGCGTATGGCGGCGGCTACGGTGCCGGCGCGGGCGCCAGCGGCTGGGGCGATATCTTCGACAGCATCTTCAGCGGCAATGGCGCCTGGGGTAGCGATTGGGGCTCGGGCTTTGCCGGGGCTGCGGGCGCTGCCGGTGCCGGCGCGGGTCGCAGCCGCGCTCGCAAGGGCGGCGACCTATCGCTGACCGTCGATGTGACGGCCGAGGACGCGTTTCGCGGCGTGACGCACAAGGTCACCTATCGCATTCCCTCGACAGGCGAGCAGCAGACCATCACGGTCTCGGTGCCCGCGGGCGCGGTCGATGGCGGCAAGCTACGCTACAAGCGTCGCGGCGAGTATGGCGTTGCGGGTGGCGAGCGCGGCGACCTGGTCGTGACCACGCATGTGGAGGAGCACCCGCTGTTCAAGCGCAAAGGCGCCGACGTGACCATGGAGGTACCGGTCTCGGTCTACGAGGCGGCGCTCGGCTGCACGGTGGATGTGCCCACGCCCGGCGGCGCGACGGTTCGTCTGAAGGTGCCCGCTGGCACCCAGACGGGCAAGAAGTTCCGCTTTAAGGAGATGGGTGCGCCCGACGTTAAGCACCGTGGCCGCACAGGCGCGCTGCTCGTCGAGATCAAGGTGCAGGTCCCCACGAACCTATCCGATGACGAGCGCGATGCCATGACCAAGCTGCGCGAGGCCGACACGCGCGACTATCGCGAGAAGGTCAACCGTTACAAGGCGACGTACTAGGGCGGTCGCGGCGCGCGCCCGCGCCCGCGGGCTTATGATGGACGATAACGAGACGGAAAGGGGTCAGGTAGCATGGCCGAGGACAATAGGAACAAACCGCTGTACATGATCAGCGTGGCGGCCGAGCTGACCGGCATGCATCCGCAGACTCTGCGCGTCTACGAGTCTAAGGGCCTGGTGAACCCCCAGCGCTCGGGCGGTAACACACGCCTGTATTCGCGTGCCGATATCGAGCGTCTGGAGCTCATCAACCAGCTGACTGACGAGGGTATCAACCTTGCCGGCGTGGTGCGCATTCTCGATATGAAGGAGCGTGCCGAGGAGCGCGAGCGCGAGAACGAGAAGCTCCGCGCTCGCGTGCGCCAGCTCGAGGATGAGCTGCACGAGTACAAGATGCAGAAGAAGATCACCGCCCTGGCCCCGCGCGATGGCTCGGTTAACCCCGAGCAAGTCATGCGCAAGCTGCTAGGTACGGGTAGCGACCTATAGCTCCGCCGACGCTGCCGGGCACTCATTGGGGACAGACTTAAATGAGTGCCCGCAGAATGAGAGTGGATAATCTCCCGTTTTTGGCCTGTTTGCAGGCTCAAAGTGGGAGATTATCCACTCTCGTCATTTCGGCGTCTAAGTCTGCCCCCGGCACCCAACTCGTTCTTTGCTTTACTGAGATAAAGTGAACGTGCAGATTCGTAACCCACTCGCAACCGTTCTATGGCACGATATTGAACGAATGTATGCTATGCGCCCAAATCGTTTTGGGCAGAGTGGGAGACAGTATGGTCAAGCTGTACGAGGACGGCATCTACCTGCGCGGCGGCAGCGAGGTTGTGCCTGCGGCCGAGGCTGCCGAGCGTGGTATTACGCAGACGCCCGAGGATGCCAAGCGCGGCACCATCGCGTATTCGATCCTCCAGGCACACAATACGTCCGGAGATCCCGAGGCACTCAAGATTCGCTTCGACGTCATGGCGAGCCACGACATCACCTTTGTCGGCATCATCCAGACGGCGCGCGCCTCGGGCATGGAGCAGTTCCCGCTGCCTTACGTGCTCACCAACTGCCATAATTCGCTGTGCGCCGTGGGCGGCACCATCAACGAGGACGACCACGTTTTCGGTCTCTCGGCCGCCAAGAAGTACGGTGGCATCTTCGTTCCGCCGCATATCGCCGTTATCCACTCCTTTATGCGTGAGAACTTCGCGGGCTGCGGCAAGATGATCCTGGGTTCCGACTCGCACACCCGCTACGGCGCTCTGGGCACTATGGCCGTGGGCGAGGGCGGCGGCGAGCTGGCCAAGCAGTTGCTGCGCGACACCTACGATGTCGCCTATCCCGGCGTCGTTGCCATCTACCTCACGGGTGCCCCGCGCCCCGGCGTCGGCCCGCACGACGTGGCGCTCGCCATCATCCGCGCCGTCTTTGCCAAGGGCTACGTTAAGAACAAGGTCATGGAGTTCGTGGGCCCCGGCATCTCGAGCATGACGACCGACTACCGCAACGGTGTCGACGTCATGACCACCGAGACCACCTGCCTGTCGAGCATCTGGGCCACCGACGAGGACACGCACGCATTCCTGACCATGCACGGCCGCGGCGACGACTACCGCGAGCTCAAGCCCGCCGATGTCGCCTACTACGACGGCTGCGTCGAGGTCGACTTGTCGAGCATCAAGCCCATGATCGCGCTGCCGTTCCATCCTTCCAACGGCTTTGAGATCGACGAGCTCAACGAGAACCTCGAGGACATCCTGCACGAGGTCGAGCTCGAGGCCGCCAAGATCGGCGAGGGCAAGACACACTTTAGCCTGCTCGACAAGATCGTCGACGGCAAACTGCGCGTGCAGCAGGGCGTTATCGCCGGCTGCTCGGGCGGCAACTACGACTCCGTGGTCCAGGCTGCCCGCGTGCTCAAGGGCGCCAACACCGGCTGCGGCGAGTTCTCGCTGTCGGTCTATCCCACGAGCCAGCCCGTGGCGCTCGAACTCACGCGCCGTGGCTACATTTACGACCTTATGGAGGCCGGCGCGATCGTGCGTACGGCGTTCTGCGGCCCGTGCTTTGGCGCCGGCGACACGCCTGCCAACAACGGCCTGTCCATCCGCCACACCACGCGCAATTTCCCCAACCGTGAGGGCTCCAAGCCGGGCAATGGCCAGTTGAGCGCCGTGGCTCTGATGGACGCTCGCTCCATTGCGGCGACGGCTGCCAACGGCGGCGTCCTGACGCCGGCGACCGACCTACCCGAGGAGACTTGGGACGAGGCCTGCGAGTACACCTTCGACGACGCTCCCTACAAGAAGCGCGTGTACTGGGGCTTTGGCAAGGCTGAGCCCGCCGACGAGCTGGTCGAGGGCCCCAACATCAAGCCGTGGCCCGCGATGGAGCCGCTCGGCGACGATATCCTGCTCAAGGTTTGCTCCAAGATCATGGACCCGGTCACTACGACCGACGAGCTCATTCCCTCGGGCGAGACGAGCTCCTTCCGCTCCAACCCGCTGGGCCTGGCCGAGTTTACGCTGAGCCGCCGCGACCCGGCCTACGTGGGCCGTTCCAAGGAGGTTGACGCGGTAGAAAAGCGCCGCGTGGCCGGCGAGGCCGCAGGCGACCTGGCCGCGCTCGATACCGAGCTTGCCGGCGTGTTTGAGTCACTGGCCGGCGCGGGTGTCGCGGCCGATGCCAAGGCGACCGAGTACGGCTCCATGCTCTATGCCAAGAAGCCCGGTGACGGTTCTGCTCGCGAGCAGGCCGCGAGCTGCCAGCGCGTGATCGGCGGCCTGGCCAACATCGTCCACGAGTACGCCACCAAGCGTTATCGCTCCAACGTGATGAACTGGGGCATGGTGCCCTTTCAGATGGAGGCCGAGCCCAACTTTGAGGTGGGCGACTACGTCTTTGTGCCGGGTATCCGCGCCGCGCTCGACGGCGACCTAAAGGACATCGCCGCCTACGTGGTGCGCGCCGATGGTGCGGTCGAGCAGATTGAGCTCTATATTGCCGATATGACGGCCGAGGAGCGTGCCATCGTCAAGGCCGGCTGCCTGATCAACTACAACAAGTTCAAGGCCGCTGCCGAGTAACTCTGCTGTACGCCCCTGCCACACCTTTCCCTCGTGCTCACGCGCTTCGCGAGGGTCGCCCGAGGGAAAGGTGTGGCCGGGGCTACCGCGATGTTCTCGTTGGGTCTTGAGGGACGCTAAAAATAGACTTGCTTGATGCCGCCTCTGCTATCGGGGCGGCTTCTTTTTGCCGAAAACCACCACAAAGGGGACAGGCACCTTTGTGGTGGTGGGGAACAAAAATGAATGACCGGGCAAACAGGCCTGTTCCCAATGTCTGATGTCCTTGCTTGTTATGGGCTAGAATAAGTTGTTATCTGAGATTATTCATTTGTTATGGAACTTGCCTGCTATTTGTCTTAGGGGGCACATATGAAGCCGTCTCGCTCCACTTGCCGTAACGCCATCGCCATTCTCGCCGTACCCATCGTGATGTTCTTCCTTATCGTCATCACGCCCTTTTCCCTTGGTATCGCCTCGCCCTTCGATTTATGCGGAATGGTCGACGCCGGCTCGCGTGCCACCTCGCTCTCCTTTATCTGCCGCGGCGTGTTTTACGAAGATGCAATTCCCACCGGAAGTTGGCGGTCAAAGTTACCGCTGCTCGATCAGGTCGACGGACAGTCTCCTCATTTCGGCCTTGAACCTCAGGCGATGAATTATTTGATCGATGACCAGCCCCTCGACTCCATCACCCTCGCCTACGACTATGCTCCAAACACCGACGAGCGTCACATGAACCAAGTTCTCGACAAGCTGATCGAACGGTGCGGGCTTACCGAGGAGGCCGGCCGATCCATCGATAACGACCAAAAGTTAAAGCGAACAGAACTCCGCCGCATCGGAATAATAAAAGGACGGAGCAGGGCCGCCTACTGGCAGGCCTGGGCGATATGCAACAAGAGCGAATTTGGGTACAGCACCTATATGGTCACCGTCTATACAAAAGACGGGATCAAGGACAATGTTGATGATTTCGCGTCATCCAAACTTGGCATCCCCAAAACAACCAAGCCCGCCAGCCCGGATGAAATCCTGTAGGGACATTTATTGAAATGTCGCTCAACGAGCATGGCAATATCGAGCTCGTGCCCCACCACCACAAAGGGGACAGGCGCCTTTGTGGTGGTGGGGAACGAGCGGCTCCTTTTGGTAATAGTGCTGGCTGCGATATCATTAGTGCAGGTGGCGAAGGCTTGCATTGTGAGGTGCTTTGCTGTGAGAAGTCCTGCCCGTATTGGATTGATTGTTTTGGCGCTTGCGATCACCGTGGTTGGCATGGGCGCTGTCGGCATGGCGTTTCTACCTGCTGCGGTGACGGAGCCGGTGGTCAAGCCTGTGACTCAATCTGTCGAACTTCTGACCGGCGACGACAAGCCCGAGACCATTGCCGTTGATTTTGATGAGCAGCCGGCTGTGCTGGGTATTAGCAATTATCCGCGTATTCAGCTTGGGGCCATGCGCTATACCACGGATACAAGCCTGATCGATAGGGCGTCCGAGCTACTCAAGGGCAAAACATTTAAGCGTTGGTACGGATATGCGTCCTATCGGGCAAAAGCGAACGACATGGTTGGCGGATGCCACTCTTCCATCGAGCTGGACACTGCAAACGGCGCAAAGTTATGTGATGTCTCGTACGATCCGGGCTACGAGGGCAATAAGGGTCCGGGCATCTACATCATGGACGGTGATGTCGCCTATGTCATGGAGGGCGACCAGACCGAGTTCAACGATTTTATGGGTCAGTGTATCCAAGATGCCTATAAACAGACCTGCTTGCCTGACCCGCAGACTGCACGCGATAGTGGGTCTGCCCGTACATGGCTGTTCGAGGATGAGATGCCCTGGACCGTCGAATCGGGAAGTACGGGTTCGGCGAAGGAGTAGAGACCGCGACCACCACAAAGGTGCCTGTCCTCTTTGTGGTGGTTTTCGGTCTGTCTCGATCTGTAACATCTAGGATCAAAAATGGCTGCTAGATGTTACAGATCGAGACGGTAGCGCGCCTGGGCAGCGGCGGGCTGACATCTCAGTACCCTATCCGGAATTCACTCAGAAAATCTTATATATAGAGACTTAGATTTGTGTATAAGATCGCGTAAAGCTGGCAACAATACTTCTCGAACAACGTGAAGCCGCCCCGTAGGGCGGCCGCCCCAAGAGAGGTGATTCCATGAGAATCGATAAGCTAGCAATGACGTCGCGCGAGGCGCTGCAGACCGCCATGAGCACGGCTGCCGATGCACAGGCCGGCGCGGTGGAGCCGATCCACCTGCTGTCTGCCCTGCTCGGTGCCGGCGAGCGCAATATCTCCGTGATTATCGAGCGCATCGGTGCCGACCCGGCTCAGCTCGCACGCTCCACACAAGATGCCATCGACCATGCGCCCAAGGTGTCGGGCGAGGGTCAGCAGATGGGCCTGTCCAACGAGCTCGTTCGCGTGATCGAGAAGGCCGAGAAAAAGGCCACCAAGATGGGCGACAGCTTTGTGGTGACCGAGCATCTGCTGATGGCACTTGCCGAGGACAAGGGTGAGGCGGGTCGCGTGCTGCGTGACGCCGGCGTGACCAAGGAGCGCATCGAGCAAGTCTACGAGGAACTGCGCGGCGATGACCGCGTGACGTCTGCCGAGGACAAGACGCAGTTTGAGGCGTTGGAGCAGTACGGTCGCAACATCTGCGATCTGGCTCGCGCCGGCAAGCTCGACCCGGTCATCGGCCGTACCGACGAGATCCGTCGTACCATCCAGGTCCTGTCCCGCCGCACCAAGAACAACCCCGTGCTTATCGGCGAGCCGGGCGTCGGCAAGACGGCCATCGTCGAGGGCATTGCTCAGCGAATCGTGGCCGGCGACGTACCGAGCACCCTGCGCGACCGCGACCTCATCGAGCTCGACATGAGCGCGCTGGTCGCCGGCGCCAAGTACCGCGGCGAGTTCGAGGACCGCTTGAAGGCCGTGCTCAAGGAAGTCCAAAAGTCCGAAGGCAAGGTCATCCTGTTCATCGATGAGCTCCACACCATCGTGGGCGCGGGTGCCACCGAGGGCTCCATGGACGCCGGCAACATCCTGAAGCCGGCGCTTGCCCGTGGCGACTTGCACGCAATCGGCGCGACTACGCTCGACGAGTATCGCAAGTACATCGAGAAGGACGCGGCACTCGCCCGTCGTTTCCAGACCGTGATGGTCTCCGAGCCCACCGTCGAGGACACCATCTCGATCCTGCGTGGCCTCAAGGAGAAGTACGAGATCTTCCACGGCGTGCATATCACCGATAGCGCGCTCGTGGCGGCCGCCGACCTCTCCGATCGCTACATCGCCGACCGCTTCCTGCCCGATAAGGCCATCGACCTGGTTGATGAGGCGGCAAGCCGCCTGCGCATGGAGCTCGACAGCATGCCGGTCGAGATCGATGCCACCACGCGTCAGCTCACCCAGCTGCAGATCGAGGAGCAGGCGCTCATGAAGGAGACCGACGACGCCTCCAAGGAGCGTCTGGAGGCCCTGCGCCAAGAGATTGCCGAGGTCCAAGAAAAGCTCAACGTGCAAAAGGCCGGCTGGCTCAACCAGAAGAACGCCATCGACCACGTGCAGGAGCTCAAGGGACAGCTCGACGAGGCCAAGAGCGAAGAGGAGCGTGCGACGCGCAACGGCGACCTGGGCCGTGCGTCCGAGCTGCGCTACTCCGTGATTCCGGGCCTGCAGCAGCAGATTCAGGATTCCGAGGCTGCGCTCGAGGCGCAAAAGCAGCAGGACGGCGAGGGCCTCAACGAGCAGGTGACCTCCGATGAGATCGCTGAGGTCGTGAGCGCTTGGACCGGCGTGCCCGTCTCCAAGATGATGCAGGGCGAGCTCGACAAGCTGAAGGGCTTGGAGGGCGAGCTGCATAAGCGCGTCATCGGCCAGGACGAGGCGGTCTCCGCTGTCGCCGCGGCCGTGCGTCGCAGCCGTGCGGGCCTCTCCGATCCGGACAAGCCCATCGGCAGCTTCTTCTTCCTGGGCCCCACCGGCGTGGGCAAGACCGAGCTCGCCAAGGCGCTTGCCGAGTGCCTGTTCGATGACGAGCGTGCGCTCGTGCGTATCGACATGTCCGAGTACATGGAGAAGTTCAGCGTCCAACGTCTGATCGGTGCGCCTCCGGGATACGTGGGTTACGACGAGGGCGGCCAGCTTACCGAGGCCGTGCGCCGTCGTCCGTACTCCGTGATTTTGCTCGACGAGATGGAGAAGGCTCATCCGGATGTCTTTAACGTGCTGCTGCAGGTGCTTGATGACGGCCGTCTGACCGATGGCCAGGGTCGCCAGGTGTCCTTCAAGAACACGATCATCATCATGACGTCTAACGTGGGCTCCAAGGCCATCGCCGATCTGTCCGGTAAGGACGAGGAGGAGATGCGCCATCAGGTCGACGCCGCCATGGCTCAGACCTTCCGCCCCGAGTTCCTCAACCGTATCGACGATATCGTGGTGTTCCATCCGCTCGGCATGGCGCAGATCGAGAAGATCGTCGACATCCAGCTTGCCGACGTCCGCGCGCGTCTGGCCAAGGAGCGCATGACGCTTGCCATCACCCCGGCGGCCAAGCAGATGCTCGCCGTGGGTGGCCTGGACCCCGTGTTCGGTGCCCGTCCGCTCAAGCGCCTGGTCCAGCGCGAGGTCGTGGACGCCATCGCCGCCGCCATCATCGACGGTACGGTGCGCGAGGGCGATCAGGTGACGGTCGATGCCGACAAGGACGGCGGCTTTACCGTCGTGTGCGACAACACGCCGTCTGCTACCTACGAGGTCCCCGACGCCGAGTAGATTTATGGGACATGCCTTAAAATCTGCCAGCCGTCTCTAAACGCCAAGGGCGGCGGATCCAATTGGGTCCGCCGCCCTTTTTCGTGCGACAATCGATAATGTTGAACACGATTGCATGGCAAGGAGATATGCAGATGATAGACAAGAACAAGACGAATGCGCCGGTCGCCAACGCCGCGCCGGCCGCACCCAAGCCTGCACCCAAGCCTGTGCCCAAGCCGCGCGACCCCTACATCCGTGCCGAGAACGAGGATGACGACGGCTACGATCCTTATAGCGATCGTCGCCCCGAGCGCGAGCCCCTCTTCGAAGCCGACCCCTGGCGTTAAGTAGCTCATTTGGGACGGGGCTTTTTTAGCTACTTTGTTTTCGGCTAGAGGCGTTCATGCCTGCCCCCCTCGGCCGCTCGATATCCTCCGGGAGGGGCCACTAATAGAAAACTTGCTTATCCATTAATCAAGATACGCATAATCTTGCTCTCCTGCTAATCAAGAATCGTTATAATCTTGATTAGCAGGAGAGCAAGATTGGAGAATTATGGCATTCAACGACTTGGTGGCTCAAAAAATAAAGGACTTTGAGCAACAGGGGATTCCGCAGGTCTTTGAGCGCGACCTTGATCTGGGCAACCCGCAGGAGCCAAAGCGCGACAACATCGTATATGTGATTGTGGGCGCCCGTCGTTGTGGAAAGACGTATCGCTTGTATCAGGAGATGCGGCGGCTTCAGGGCCAAGGCGTCGAGCTTGACCGGATGCTATATTTCAATTTTGAGGATGAGCGCTTGCGTCCGTATGAGCCATCGCTACTAGCGGACGTGCTCGATACATTCTATGCACTATATCCTGCTGCTCGAGGCGAGGGCGCCTACCTTTTCTTTGACGAGATCCAGGAAATACCCGAATGGGGTGCGTTTCTGCGACGCGTGGTCGATACGGAGAAGGCGACCGTTTACGTGACGGGATCTTCTTCTAAGATGCTGTCCTCAGAACTTAAGAGCGAGTTCAGGGGCCGTTCTCTTGTGCGAGAGCTTTTTCCGTTGAGTTTTTCGGAATACGTCCGATATAAGACGGGGAGCGTTCCTGAGTCGAACGCGCCCTTCTCCTCAAGCGCTGCAGCGTTGCTCCGACACCATCTGGTCGGATATCTCGAGCGAGGGGGATTCATCGCGACACTTGAGCAGACGCCCGCAGACGCGATTCAGCTGCTACAGGAATATGCGTCGCGAACGGTCGCTATGGACGTTGTGGAGCGTTACGACGTCAAGAGCCCTCGTTTGGCCTCACTGTTTCTGACGCGGTGTATGGCATCTTCGGGACGAGAGCTGTCGGTGAACAAGGTGTACAACGAGTTCAAGAGCAGGCAGATACCCGTCAGTCGTAATTCGCTCAGCGACTTACTTGAGTATTACGAGGACGCCTACCTGCTGTTTTCTGTGCCGGAGTTTACGCGTTCACTTGCAAATAATACGCGGTCTGCGTCTAAAGTCTACGCTGTCGATCCTGCGATGTTTGGAGCATTCTCTCCCGCATCGGCATTGGACCAGGGCCAGAGGCTCGAGACTGCGGTGTTCAATGCGCTCAGAAGAAGGACTCCTGCGGTGCGGGTCGGTTCGGTCTGCCGCCTACTGGTCAAGGAGAAGAATAAAAGCCATGAGGTTGACTTTGTGGCTGGGGATGCACTTCTCATGCAGGCTTATAGCCTGACTCAGGTGAGTGTGGATATGGCAAGCGAGAAAACGCGCGAACGCGAAATTGCAGCCCTCGATGCCTCGATGGCCCAGTTTGATCTTGGCGAGTCGGTAATCGTTACTATGGATGAACAGGCCGATATTCCATGTGAACACGGTGTGGTACACGCTGTGCCCGCATGGAAGTGGCTCCTTGCCTAATCATCTACGGATCTGTGGGGCCAGGACCTCCTGGCCCCTTCATCACGGTTGGGGAGTACCATGATGCGCCCGGCTAGTCCTGGGCCTTGATGCTTGGTAGGAGAATCTGGGCGAGATAGTCGCATTCGAGCTTGGTGGCAGCGTCGGCCTTGCCGTCTTTGCCGACCAGTACGTTCTTGATCTGGCTGTAGGTGTAGCGGTTGCCGGTCGTAAGCTCGACAAGCTCAATGGCTGTGTCCATGGGATAGGTCGACACGGGGTTCTGCGTGCGCCCGTTGATGGTCTGGGGCACCACGTACGGATAGACGGGGCCGCTGGCGTAGACGGTATAACCGTTGCCTAGATTGGCCGCACCCAAAACCGTATCGCCCTCATCGGGCGTAAAGCTCTCGCCCTCGCGCACCGCGACGAGCGTCACAATCGGCGTATCGCTGTCGCCGGCAAGATAGATGCATAGCGTGCTGCCATTTTGCCAAGTCTCGACCTTGCCGTACCATTCGACGGGGATATCGAGCTGGTAGAGGTCGGTTGCCTTGTGACGGGCGTCGGCATCACGGGCTGCCTGTGCCTTTTGCGCGCTCACGGCATTGACGGCGGCGTCGCGCCGCGCGGTTGCCGCCTGCTGGAGCACCTTGGCGGCGGCGGCGGAGCTCGCGCCTCCCTCCTCGGCATATTTGGCGGCGGCATCGATCTGGTCGTCGGTTACCGTGTCGGCCGAAGGCACCTTAAGCTTAAAGGCGGCCTGGCTGCTTAGGTCTTGTCCGTCGCTCTTGATCGTGACCTGCGCCTTGGTGGTCGGCACGGTATAGACGGTGCCGTCGGACGCGATGGGGGAGGCGGCAATGGAGAGCGTGTAGTTACCGGGTAGCAGTTTGATGCCACGGCCGTGCTCGTCAACATAGAGTGTTTCGCTCACAGAGGAGCCGTCAGAATCCTGGCCGCTCACCTGTACGGGAATCTTGGAGCCGGTGGAACAGTCGAGCCCCGCGGCATGTACACCAATCTGCACCGACATCATCGTGTGGGCATTGGCGGCGGCGATGGCAGCCTGCTCTTGCCGGTATCCGTTCCAGGCTGCGTAGCCTGCGCCGCCGGCGACGAGCGCAACGACCACAGCGCCGGCGACCATCAGATTGCGGCGCTTGGGCGACATCTTGCGGTGACGGGCCTCGGCCTCATGTGCCGAGGGAACGGACGGCAGGGGAATATCGCCCATGGCGATGGTCTCGTCCACGGCAGGCGCAGAGCCTAAGCCAGGGAGCTCGCGGGTCAGCGAATCTTCGGCCGGTAAGCTGTCGAGCAAGATGGTTTCCTCGCTCGTGTCGGATTCGGTCTGGTCGTCGGCCTCACATTCGGATTCCTCGTGCCCAGCCTCGTCTTCGGTGGGCGCGGCACCATCGTCTTTTGCATCCTGATCATCGGGCTGCGCCTCGATTTCCGGCTCATCCTGCACATCAACGCTCGAATCGTCAAACGCAATCTCATCGAGTGAAATTCGGTCTAAGCTCTCCAAGGCCTCAGCGCAAGCTTCTGCATCTTGGGCCGCATCCTCTTGACCCATCGTCTCATCTTTCATATATCCCCCAAGCTCAATATCGGGACAACACTGTACCCAAAAACGGGACCCCATAGAGCCGCCGTATGATTTGAAATCCGATTTTATATATGCGCATGTTTTTGAATAGATGAATAAGACGCAACGACAAAAGCCCCCGAAAAGCGAGCGAAACGCTTTCCGGGGGCTCTGCGAGACATTGGATTGAAAATCCTGGCGGGCGGGCCTATGCCCAAGCGCCAACAGCGACCAACATGTTACTCGGCGTGTGCGTAATCCACCTTGGCGCGGCGAGCGGTAGCCTTCTCCCAATCGCTGGTGCCCTCAAAGACATCCTGCTTGTAGGGATTGCGGCCGAGCTTCTTGGCGCGGTAGGCGATGTAGATGATCGCGGCGATGTTGGCGACCAGTGCGGCGATCGAGACCGCAGTAGCGGCGCTGGGGTCGAGCGTGGAGTGGGTCACAAAGATGGACTCCTCCTGGAAGTACGGGAACACCTGGGCAAACATGCACCAAATGGCCAGCGTAAAGGCGCGGTTCTGGATCCAACCGCCCTTGTTCCAGATAAAGGCGGCGACGGTGGGCGCCAGCAGCAGCGCAAAGCCGCAGAACCAGGAGTGGGCGGGCAGGCAGTTGTAGGTGTAGCAGAAGTTCCAGATATCGTAGGCGATGATGTAGACCCAGGTCATGTCGGGCCACAGCATGTCGGTCTTGTCCTCGGAGGCGTAGACGCTCCACCAACCGGTCATGCAGAAGATGTTGATGATGCCCGCGATGCCGTTGAGCACGTTGTTCCAGCCGGCAAGCTGCGTGGCGCCCTCGGAGGTGACCCAAGTGGACTGGCCCAGGACAAAGAAGTGATAGGCGCTCTCAAAGTCGGACACGACGGCAATCATGATGTTGATGGCGACGATCACAAACGGCCACGCGCGGAACCAATGCGCCTTGCCGATCTTGCCCCACTGGTACTTAATGGCAATGAAGCCCCAGCAACCGGCCAGCGCCGCGTATACCTTGGCGTAGTGGAACCAGCTGTTCTGGTACACATGGGTGGGGTTGGTGAGCGCCCACTCGGCACCCTGCGAGACGCCGATGGCGATAGCGACGCAGTAGATGGTCATGGCCAGCGGAGCCACGCCAAAGATGATTGCCGCGCCCAGCTTGGTGCGGCGGCCGACCTCGTTGAGCACGATCAGGCCAATAAAGACCATGGCCCAGCCGGCCCAGTGGATAAGGGTATCGCTACCCCAAACATCGAACAGCATGCTGCTCTCCTTTCACACGCCCGCGGCCCCTCTTCCGATCGCGGGCAGTTTGGCCAAATGTCGTCAGTTCTGGGGCTTGCGCTCCGGATACTTGGCGGTGTAGCCCTCGATGTGGAGTGTCGAGGCGATGATTTCCTTGACCGTCTCGTCGGGCACATCGGGGTGCGTGCGGATATACATCAAAAGACCCATGATGAGGGTGTAGAACGTCTCGTAGACATGGTCGATGCGTAGCTCGTGATGGGCGACAAAATCCACCACGGTGGTGTCGCAGATATACTGCGCCACGCGCTGGACCACGTTGTGCAAAAAGCCGCCGTAGAGCGCGCCACTGCTCGAGGTGAGCGTACTCGGCAACTCGTGGCCGCTCACGACCAGGCGTTTAAAGAGCGGAGCGACGGTGTCGAGTGCGCCTTCGATGTCGCCAACCGTGCGGCTGGCGTTCCACTGCTCGAGCTCGGCGATAAAGCCGTCGATCGCCTCGTCCATAACGGCGGTGACGGCGGCGTCCATATCGGCAAAGTAGTGGTAGAACAGCGAGCGCGTGCAGCCGGCCCGCTTGGTCACAGCCGATACCGAAAGATGGGACACACCAAGCTCGGCGCTCACGGCGCGCACGGCAGCGAGAATCTCGCGTCGGCGCTCGTCACCCGTCAGGCGCTTTGCCGTGCTGTCGGACGCGAGGACGGCATCAGCCACAGAGATGTTTGCCGTGTTATCGCTCATGCGTTTGCCGCCTTTCATCCGTTTGGGCCCGACCGTTCACCTAACAGTCTTGAATATTGTTGACGGTTCGTCAATACTGTTTTTGACACAATGTCAACAATGGCGGGTGAAAGGCATGGGGGCATGCCCGGCCTGCAAAAAAAGAGGGGCGCTGCGGTCTCGCCGGGCTGTGGCAAGAGAAGGGACGACTATGATTCTCAACGGACCGGGGATTAGCTATACCGAGCCCGATATCGGCGCGGAGTTCGTGCCGCCGATACCGGAGCATCCGCGCGAGGCCATCGTCAAACTGTGTGAGCACTGCACCAACCGCCTGCTGCACCGCGACGAGCTGCTGGGCTACGAGTACTGGTCGTTTGCCGAGGCCGCAACCGACGAGCAGGCCGAAGTGCTCTGCAAGATGAAGATGCGTCGTCCCTATACGCTGCCCGAGATGGTCAAGCTCACCAGCATGCCCGAAGCCGATATCGAGAGGATGCTCGACGACATGAGCTACACGGGTCTGCTCGAGTACAACTGGGAAAACCCCGAGCGCGCCAAGCAGTGGGTGCTGCCCATGCTGGTGCCGGGTTCTGCCGAGTTCCTCAACATGCGCATGGGTCAGCTCGAGGAGCATCCGGTCTATGCCAAGTTCTTTGAGCAGGCGTCCAAGGGACCGCTGTCCAAGGCCACGCCGATGGTGCCGCCCGGCGGTGCCGGCATCGGCATGCATGTCATTCCGGTCGAGAAGGCCATCGATGCCGCGAGCACCTCGGTGCCGATCGAGCATATCGAGCATTGGCTCGACAAATACGATGGCAAATATGCCGCTAGCACCTGCAGCTGCCGCGCGAGCCGTCGCGTGATGGGAGAGGGCTGCGCCGACGACCCGGCCGATTGGTGCATCGCCGTGGGCGATATGGCCGACTACGTGGTCGAGACCGACCGCGGCCATTATGTGACGCGCGAGGAGGTCTACGACATCCTGCGCCAGGCCGAGGACAACGGCTTTGTGCACCAGATCACCAACATCGACGGCGAGAACAAGATCTTCGCCATCTGTAACTGCAACGTCAACGTGTGCTACGCCCTGCGCACCTCGCAGCTGTTCAACACGCCCAACCTGTCGCGCTCGGCCTATGTCGCCAAGGTCGAGAAGGACAAGTGCGTAGCCTGCGGTCGCTGCGTTGAGGTGTGCCCGGCCGGTGCCGCCAAGCTGGGCCAAAAGCTCTGCAGCAAAAAGGCCGGCGGCAAGGTGCCCGAGTATCCGCGCCAGGAGCTGCCCGATGCCACCAAGTGGGACCACACCAAGTGGTCGCCCAACTACCGCAACGACAACCGCATCGAGACGCATGAGTCCGGCACGGCGCCCTGCAAGACGGCCTGCCCCGCGCACGTTGCCGTTCAGGGCTATCTGAAGCTCGCGGCGCAGGGCCGCTATGACGAGGCACTGGCACTCATCAAGCGCGAGAACCCGCTGCCCGCTATCTGCGGCCGTGTGTGCAACCGCCGCTGTGAGGATGCCTGCACCCGCGGTCGTGTGGACGCCGCCGTGGCTATCGACGAAGTCAAGAAGTTTATCGCCCAGCGCGATCTGGACGCTGCGACCCGCTACGTCCCGCCCGTGGTGACGCCGACGCGCGCTGGCGGCTTCGACCAGAAGATTGCCATCATCGGTGCCGGCCCGGCCGGTCTGTCCTGCGCTTTCTATCTTGCCGAGAAGGGCTACAAGCCCGTCGTGTTCGAGAAAAACGAGCGCCCGGGTGGCATGCTCACCTACGGCATTCCCAGCTTTAAGCTGCAGAAGGATGTTATCGAGGCCGAGGTCGAGATCATTCGCCTGATGGGTGCCGAGTTCCGCTATGGCGTGGAAGTCGGCCGTGACGTGACGCTCGATGAGCTGCGCACGCAGGGTTTTAAGGCCTTCTACGTGGCTATTGGCTGCCAGGGCGGCCGCCTTGCCGACATTCCGGGCGAGGACGCCGAGGGTGTGACCGTGGCCGTCGACTTTTTGCGCGAGGTCAACAGCGGCAAGATTGACGCGCTGCCCGGCCGCACCATCGTGGTGGGCGGCGGCAACGTGGCCATCGACGTTGCCCGCAACGCCTGCCGTCTGGGTTCCGAGCACGTTGAGATGTTCTGCCTGGAGAGCGAGGCACAGATGCCCGCCAGCGAGGAAGAGCGTCGCGAGGCCATCGAGGACGGCGCGCACATCAGCTGCGGTTGGGGTCCCAAGGAGGTCCACCTGGACGAGGCCGGTCGTGTGTGCGGTATCACCTTCAAGCGCTGCACGCGTGTCTTTGACGACGAAGGCCGTTTTGCGCCCGAGTACGACGAGAACGATCTACGCCGTGTCGATGCTGACCGTGTCGTCATGTCCATCGGCCAGTCCATCGTGTGGGGCGACCTGCTGGCTGGCTCCAAGGTGGAGCTTGGCCGTGGTCAGGGTGCCCTTGCCGATCCCCAGACCTACCAGACCGCCGAACCCGACATCTTTGTGGGTGGTGACGTCTACACCGGTCCCAGCTTCGCCATCGACGCTATCGCCGCCGGTCACGAGGCTGCGGTGTCCATCCACCGCTTTGTGCAGCCGGGCTCCACGCTCACCATCGGCCGCAACCAGCGCCGCTACGCCGCGCTCGACCGCGACGATATCGTGATCGAGAGCTATGACAACGCGAGCCGTGAGGTTGCCCACGTGGACCACGAGCGCGAGAAGGCCGCGCCCTTCAGCGAGTACGTCGAGACCTTTACCGAAGAGCAGGTGCGCGCCGAGACCGCCCGTTGCCTTGGCTGCGGTGCCTCAATCGTCGACTCCAACAAGTGCATCGGCTGCGGCCTGTGCACCACCAAGTGCGCGTTCGATGCCATCCATCTGGATCGCGATCGCCCCGAGTGCTCCACGATGGTCAAATACGAGCAAAAGCTCCCGAGCCTTGGCAAGTATGCTTTAAAGCGTGCAATCAAAATCAAGTTCGGTCGTAAATAGGTAACCATGGCGGGTAAGGGGACGGCGCAGACTAGATTTCGCCGTCCCCTTGCTTTGAGTTTGCATCGCATCAACCGTTGTTGAAAGGTTTCTACCTTGCATGAATTGGGAATCGTTTATCACATTATTCGCGATGTTGAGAACGTGGCGCGCGCCAATGGCGTGCGTCGCGTTTCGAGCGTCACGCTGCTGCTGGGCGAGGTCTCGGGCGTCGTTCCCGACTTGCTGCTCGACGCTTGGCGCTGGGCGGCAGATAAAAAGTCCATCACGCAGGGCGCGGAGCTTATCGTGGAGCCCGTCGAGGCCGTGACGCATTGCGAGGCGTGCGGCCGCGACTATGCGACAGTCGAGCACGGCAAGACCTGCCCCCATTGCGGCAGTGGCGATACCTATTTGCTCCAGGGCCAAGAGGTCATGATCAAGCAGATCGAGACCCCCGACGAGGACCCGGCAGACGCTGCCCCCGACGGCCCTTCTGACGCCCCCGACGCCGTCGACGCCGCTAACCCTCTCCACATCGTCTAGCCCCTAGTCGTTGGGGACGTTCTTGTTTGACTAGTCGTTTAAGAACGTCCCCAACGACTACTTGCGCTAGAGCATAAGTTATACAATTAGTCAAGTTATGTCTGTTTAAACAAAACAGCGGCACGCAGGCGCATTGGGATTAACCTAAAAGCGGCGTTAATGAACAGCGTGTCTGTATATATCTGTGAAAGTAATTGGGAAATCACGTTTTAGTAGGCAATGAGCTGTAAATCAGCAACGTAATCAATTTGTAACAAACTTAGACGTTTAAACAAATAATGCAACCGTTTGCGAATTTAGCTATAAATCCACAAGGCGAACAGGTATACTCCATTATTGTCGTGTAGGAAATACGTAGACAAAAAGGAGGTTATGTGATGGTAAGTATTGTTCTTGCTAGCCATGGTGACTTGGCGGCTGGAATCAAGCAGACGGGCTCGATGGTCTTTGGCGATCAGCCGTCTGTAGCCGTGGTCTCGCTCGAGCCGAGCATGGGCCCCGACGACTTCCGTGCCAAGGTCGAGGAAGCAGTCGCTTCCTTCGAGGACCAGGAGCAGGTGCTCTTCCTCGTTGATCTGTGGGGCGGCACGCCCTTCAACCAGATCAGCGGTCTCATCGAGGGCCATGATTCCTGGGCTATCGTCACCGGTGTCAACCTGCCTATGCTCATCGAGGCATATTCGCAGCGCTTTGACGCAAAGAACACTGCACATGCGATCGCAAAACATCTCGTGACTGAGGCTAAGGCCGGCGTGCGCGTCAAGCCCGAGTCTCTGGAGCCCGAGGAGAAGAAGCCGGCTGCGGCCGCCGCTGCTCCTGCGGGTGCCATTCCTCCGGGAACGGTGATCGGCGACGGGCACATCAAGATCGCCCACGTCCGTATCGACACGCGTCTGCTGCATGGTCAGGTGGCCACCACGTGGACCAAGCAGATCAACCCCAACCGCATCATCGTGGTCTCCGACGGCGTTGCTCACGACGAGCTCCGCAAGACCATGATCGAGCAGGCTGCCCCTCCGGGAGTCCACGCCAACGTCGTGCCCATCAAGAAGATGGCCGAGGTCGTCAAGGACACGCGCTTTGGCGACACCAAGGCGATGCTGCTGTTCGAGAACCCGCAGGATCTGCTCAGGGCCATCGAGGCCGGCGTCGACATCAAGGAAGCCAACATCGGTTCCATGGCCCACTCCAAGGGCAAGGTCGTCGTCACCAACGCTGTCGCTATGGGCGATGACGATGTCAAGACCATCGAGGCTCTCAAGGCCAAGGGCGTCAAGTTCGAGGTCCGCAAGGTTCCTTCGGATTCCTCCGAGGATCTCGACGCCATGTTGAAGAAAGCAAAGGCCGAACTGGCCGCTCAAGCATAGTAAAGGAGGGTCCGATACATGTCTGCAATCACTATTCTGCTTGTTGCGATTGTCGCGTTGCTTGCCGGTATGGAAGGCATTCTGGATGAGTTCCAGTTCCATCAGCCGCTCGTGGCATGCACGCTTATCGGTCTCGTAACCGGTCACCTTCAGGAGGGCATCCTCCTGGGCGGTTCGCTCCAGATGATGGCCCTTGGCTGGGCTAACGTCGGCGCCGCCGTCGCGCCTGACGCCGCTCTGGCCTCGGTCGCTTCTTCGATCATCATGGTGCTCGCCCTCAACGGTGGCGCCACCGATTCGGCCAAGGCCGTTACCGCCGCCATCGCCGTCGCCGTCCCGCTGTCGGTCGCTGGTCTGTTCCTGACCATGATCTGCCGTACCCTGGCTACCGCTATGGTTCACGGCATGGACGCCTGCGCCGAGAAGGGCGACTTCGCCGGCATCGAGCGTTGGCAGTACGCCGGCATCCTCATGCAGGGTGTTCGTATCGCCATCCCGGCAGTACTTCTGTGCATCATCCCGGCCGAGGCTGTTACCAACGCGCTTAACGCTATGCCCGATTGGCTGTCCGGCGGCATGGCTGTCGGCGGCGGCATGGTCGCTTCCGTCGGTTACGCCATGGTCATCAACATGATGGCCACCAAGGAGACCTGGCCGTTCTTCATCCTCGGCTTTGTCCTTGCTGCCATCCCTCAGCTCACGCTGATCGCCCTTGGCCTCATCGGCATCTCCCTTGCCCTCATCTACCTTGGCCTTAAGGATCTGGCCAAGCAGGGTGGCGGCATGGGCGGTGGCTCCGGTGACCCGCTCGGCGACATTCTGAACGATTACGAGTAGGAGGGGAGTGATACATATGGCAGAGAACAAGATACAGCTCACCAAGGCTGACCGTAAGAAGGTTTGCTTCCGTCATCAGTTCCTTCAGGGCTCGTGGAACTACGAGCGTATGCAGAACGGCGGCTGGTGCTTCGCAATGATCCCTGCGATCAAGAAGCTCTACACCAGCAAGGATGACCAGATTGCCGCTCTTAAGCGCCACCTGGAGTTCTATAACACCCACCCCTATGTTTCCGCCCCCGTCATTGGCGTTACCCTCGCCCTCGAGGAGGAGCGCGCCAACGGTGCTCCGATTGACGACGTCGCCATTCAGGGCGTCAAGGTCGGTATGATGGGCCCGCTCGCCGGCGTCGGCGACCCCGCCTTCTGGTTCACCCTTCGCCCGATTCTGGGCGCACTGGGCGCTTCCCTGGCCCTGTCCGGCAGCATCGCCGGTCCGCTGCTGTTCTTCTTCGCGTGGAACATCATCCGTTACGCCTTCCTGTGGTACACGCAGGAGTTTGGCTACAAGGTCGGCTCCTCCATCGCCAAGGACCTCTCCGGCGGTCTGATGGGCAAGGTCACCGAGGGCGCTTCCATCCTGGGTATGTTCATCATCGGCGCCCTGGTCGAGCGCTGGGTGTCCATCTCCTTTACCCCGATCGTCTCCAAGGTCACGCAGTCCGCTGGCGCCTATATCGACTGGGCTAATCTGCCCGCCGGCGCCGAGGGCGTCAAGCAGGCATTGACGATGTACAGCTCTGTCGGTGCCACCGCACTCGACCCGGTGAAGGTCACCACGCTTCAGGCCAACCTCGATCAGCTCATCCCCGGTCTTGCCGCCGTGTGCCTGACTCTCTTGGTCTGCAAGCTCCTCAAGAAGAAGGTCAGCCCGATCGTCATCATCCTGGCTCTCTTTGCCGTGGGTATCATCGGTCGCGTCTGCGGCTTCATGTAAGCACGTTTCGGCTTAAGACCGAGAATTGCTAGGCAAGGGCTTTTGAGCCATTGAAACGGACCGCACCCGGTGGGTACACTGGATGCGGTCCGATTGTTTTATTTGGAGGGCGAGGCGCGCATGGCGCAATCTCAGAACAGCACGGTCGATCTGGCAACGCCGGCAACCTGCCTGATGGGGCTTACCAGTCACGGTAACGTAATGGTGGGCAATAAGGCGTTCGAGTACTATAACGAGCGCAATCCCGAGGATTACATTCAAATCCCGTGGGATGAGGTCGACTACATCGCCGCCGAGGTTTTGCGCGGCACCAAGAAGATTACGCGTTTTGCTATCTTCACCAAGGACAACGGCCACTTTACGTTTTCGACGCGCGACGATAAAGAGACGCTTCGCGCGGTCCGTAAGTACGTCGACGAGGATAAGCTCGTGCGTTCGCCCGACTTTATCGATGTGACGGCCAAGGGCGCCAAGAGCATCCCCTCCGTCATCAAAAGTTTCTTCCATAAAGGCGACTAGCTCCCCATAAGTTGTGGTGAAATAGCTCTGATATACGGCTTTAGATGCTTTAGGCAGGAACTATTCCATCGCAACTTCGAAGTCTAGTCATGCGACGTATAGCGATGCAGTAAATCTGCTACACTAGTACAACATGCCTCCGTAGCTCAGGGGATAGAGCACCGCTCTCCTAAAGCGGGTGTCGACGGTTCGAATCCGCCCGGGGGCACCAGAGAAATATCGAGCCCGGTACCACCACAGTGCCGGGCTCTTCTGGTCTAAGGGCCGGATTCGGACCGTCGACACCCGCGTCACCAATTTCCCCGCGGGGGGAGTTTTCGAATCCGCCCGGGGGCACCAGAGATTTGTCGAGCCCGGTACCACCACGGTGCCGGGCTCTTCTGGTCTAAGGGCAGGATTCGGACCGTCGACACCCGCGTCACCAATTTCCCCGCGGGGGGAGTTTTCGAATCCGCCCGGGGGCACCAGAGATTTGTCGAGCCCGGTACCACCACGGTGCCGGGCTCTTCTGGTCTAAGGGCAGGATTCGGACCGTCGACACCCGCGTCACCAATTTCCCCGCGGGGGGAGTTTTCGAATCCGCCCGGGGGCACCAGAGATTTGTCGAGCCCGGTACCACCACGGTGCCGGGCT
>NZ_QSRV01000018.1:0-7912 GCF_003437235.1 Collinsella sp. TF07-1 | reverse complement strand
TGGGGGAGCAAGCGGGCGCCTGTGAGTGAATATGTTTGCGGCGAGAGCCGTAATGGGCGGTGGGGTGGCGACTAGTTGGTCGTACCGGAATCGTCGCCTGAATCAGTACCAGAGCCAGAAAGTGCAACCGTCAGCGTAATCGTGCTGTCGGTAGACTGCTTGCCGGTGGGGGAGACGCCCGTAACGGTGGCGTTTTCGTTGCCGCTCACGGGGTTACCGTTCTGATCGCAGAATGCGATGTTGTAGAACCCGGCGTTGTTGAGCGCGGTAACGGCGGCGGAGATGCTCTTGCCGTACAGGTTGCCCGGAACGCTGGCTTTGCCGGACTTCTTGGCAATGACGACGGTAATCGTGGCGCCAGGCTTCTGCTTGCCGCTGGGGTTCCAGCTAATCACGGTGCCCTCGGTAACCGAGTCGTTCTCCTGGTAGCTCACGTCGACGCCAAAGCCTGCCATATCGAGGGCGTTGCGCGCCTGGGCCTCGGTCATGTCGGTCAGGTCGGGGACGGACGTGGTATCCGGGCCGCTCGAGACCTTGTACGAGATGGTCGTGCCCTTCTCGACTTCCTTACCGGCTTCGGTGCCCTGCTCAAAGACCTGGCCCTCATCGGCCTCGTTGGCCTCCTCGGAGGCGTTGCCCTTCAGGCCAACGCTTGCCAGCGCGGCTTCTGCCTGGTCCTTGGTCAGGCCGACAAGCCGGGGAACCTCAACCTTCTCGGAGGGCTTGGGGCCCTTGGAGATTACCAGGTTCACCTTGGTGCCCTTGGCCTTCTTGGTTTTGCCGTTGGGCGTCTGCTCGGCGACCTTGCCCTCGTCGATATCGTCGTTGTAGCTTTGGTCGATGGTGCCGACCTCGAGGCCGGCTTCCTTGATCTGCTCGACGGCAGTCTGCTGGTCCTTGCCCAGCACATCGGGCACGGTGACCTGCTCGCCGCCAAAGAGTCCTGTGGCAAAGGCCACCACGATGCCGATGACGGCAACAGCTGCCACCACGGCGGCGATAATCTTGTTCTTGTTGGATTTGGGCTTTTCGACCTCGTAGGAGCCGGTGGAGCCCGAAACCGAGCTACGGGCGGTATTCTGGCCGCTCACGCCCGAGACGGGACGCACCATAGCGCGCGTCTGATCGGAAAGCTCGCGAGTCTTGGTGGCGCCCAGCTCACCGGGGGCACCGATGATGCGCGTGGGCTCCGAGATGTTGACGGCACGACCGGACAGGTAGCTGTTGAGCACCTGACGCAGCTCGTCAGCGGTCTGGAAGCGGTTTGCCGGGTCCTTCTCCATGCACTTGAGGATGATGCGCTCAAGGTCGGCGTCGACACCGGAGTTGATCTGGCTCGGCGGAATAGGCAGCTCGTTGACCTGCTTGAGTGCGACCGAGATGGCGTCATCACCGTCAAAGGGCACGCGGCCGGTGGCGCACTCGTACATCACGACGCCCAGCGAGTAGATATCCGAGGTGGGGCCGAGGTCCTGACCGCGGGTCTGCTCGGGGCTGACGTAGTGGGCAGTTCCCAGCACGTTGTTGTCCTGCGTGAGATGACTGTTCTTGGCGCGTGCGATGCCAAAATCCATTACCTTGATGTTGCCGTCGGGCAGCACCATGATGTTCTGCGGCTTAATGTCGCGGTGGATGATCTCGTGCTTGTGGGCGACCGAGAGTGCAGAGCTGATCTGCGATCCGATCTGGGCGACCTTCTTGGGGTCGAGGGCGCCGTGGCTCTTGATTCCGCTCTTAAGGTCAGTGCCGCGCAGGTACTCCATGACGATGTAATAGGTGTCGCCGTCCTTGCCCCAATCGTAGACGCCCACGATATAGGGGGAGGAGAGACCGGCTGCTGCCTGGGCCTCCTGCTTAAAGCGTGCGGCGAAGGTTGCGTCGCCAGCATACTGCGGCAGCATGATCTTGACGGCCACCGTGCGGTCGAGGACCTGGTCCTGTGCACGGTAGACGGTCGCCATACCGCCCGTTCCCACCTTATCCTTGAGGAGGTATCTTCCCCCGAGGACCCTCTGTTCCATTCCTGCTCCTAACATAACTATTCGCTCAACGATGTGTGTAGTACCTACGATGTGGCCGCTGGGGCCGTGTGGCGCGTTGCCGCTAACTCTTCGGCCGCGGCGCGCCTCGGGTGTCCGATTCGATCATGGGCATCACGCTCCCTGCGCGGCAAGCGCTGCGGTCAGGACGATGCCGGCAATCTTAGCCGCCTTGACGTCGTGTTTGTCGTAATCCTCCAGGGCCACCGAGATGGCAACCGTGGGTGAATCGTAAGGTGCAAAGCCAACAAACGTAGAGTTGACGTTGGTGCCGCCGGTCTCGGGCGAACCGGTCTTGCCGGCAACCTTGACGCCCGGAATCTGGGCATCGGTGCCGGTACCGGACTGGACGACGGCGAGCATGGCCTGCTTGACCTGGTCGGCCGTGGCAGAGCTGACAGCCTGGCCCAGAGAGCGGGACTGCGTGGTCTTAACCACGGTTCCGTCCGGGGCGAGTATCTGGGACACAAAGAACGGGTCCATGACCACGCCGCTGTTGGCGATAGCGGCGGCGATCACGCAACTCTGCATAACGGTGGTCTGCGGGCCAGGCGTGTGGTCCATGCCGACGGGCTGGCCGGCGCCTGCCCAAGCGGTCTCCCACTCGGTCATAAGCGACGGGTCGGCCATGATGGAGGCGGCGGAGGTCAGATCTTGGCCGAGCTTTTGGCCGTAGCCAAAGGCGTTGGCAAACTGGACGAGCGAGCTGGCGCCAATCTCGTTGGCCACCTGGCCAAAGACGACGTTGGACGACACGGCGAAGGCCTGCTGCAGGCTGATGGTGCCGTAGCTTTCGTTGGCATAGTTGGTGACCGGCGCGTTGCCGATGTCCATGGAGCCGGGCGCCTGGTACGTGCTGGTAAGGCTGGCGGTGCCGGTTTCGAGTGCCGCGGAGAGCGTGACGACCTTAAAGGTCGAGCCCGGGGTGTACAGTGCGTCCATGGCACGGTTGTACATGGAGCCGTCCTCGCCGCCGCCCGACTGGAGCAGCGCATCGATGTTGGTGTTGTCGTAGGTGGGCGAGCTCGCGCACGCAAGGACCGCACCGGTGCGCGGATCCATGACCACCACAGCGCCCTTAAAGCCCTTGAGCGCCTGCTCGGCAGCCGTCTGGATGCGCGAGTCGATGGTGAGCTTGGCGGTATTGCCCGGCTGGGTCTGCCCCGCGAGCGACGCGATGGCGTTGTTCCAGCTGGAGTAATCCTTGGAGCCGGTGAGCGTGTCGTTCATGACGCTCTCGATGCCAGCGGTGCCATACTGCTGGCTCACGTAGCCAACCACGTGCGCTGCCAGGTTACCGTTGGGGTAGGAGCGTACGTAGGTGCCGTCCTCCTGCTGCAGCGACTCGGCCAGCGTCACGCCGTCGGACGTGATGATGGAACCGCGCTGGATGTACTTGGAGCGGGCGATGGTGTGGTTGTTGGTCGGCATGTCCTGATAGTCCTTGGCCTTAATGACCTGGACATAGGTGAGGTTGCCGATAAGGATGGCGAACAGCGCCGTAAAGGCGAGCACCGCACGGGTTAGACGGTTGGCGAGCGCAACGCGGCCGAGCACACCGGATTCAGGCGTGTCGAGCAGGCGACGGCGCATGCGCGAGCCGACGGAATGGCTGCCGCTGCCGTAGGAAGACGAGGTGGCAAAGCGCGTGCCCGTCGGGGCGGCGGCAGATGCGACCTGATCATCGGTGATGGCGGCCATGGTGCCGGTGCCGGTAAGCTCGGCCTCGCGTCCGGTCGCCTCGTCACCGGCGCGCAGCAGGAGCGCGACGATGATAAAGCTTGCCAGCAGCGAGGAGCCGCCCTGGCTCATAAAGGGCAGGGTGACGCCGGTCAGCGGGATCAGGCGGGTTACGCCGCCAACGATCAAGAAGGCCTGGAAGCTGATGGCTGCCGTAAGACCGGTGGCGCTAAAGGCGGCAAGGTCGGATTTAGCGCGGGCAGCCGTGGTGAGGCCACGCACGGCAAAAAGCATAAACAGGATGAGCACGGCGCCGCCGCCCAAAAGGCCCATCTCCTCGCCGATAGCCGAAAAGATAAAGTCGGACTCGACGACGGGGATGTTGTTGGCCATGCCGTTGCCGATGCCAACACCGACCAGGCCGCCATCGGCAAGCGAGAAGAGCGACTGGACGATCTGGTAGCCCTGGCCCTGGGCGTCCTTAAACGGATCGACCCAAACCTGGAAACGCACCTGAACGTGAGACAGGAACTTGTAGGCGCCCACAGCTCCAACGGCTAAGAGCGCAAGGCCGATAACGACATACGAAAAGCGCCCCGTGGCAACGTAGAGCATCAGCAAGAAGATGGTGTAGAACAGCACGGCCGAACCCAGGTCGCGTTCGAAGACGACGACGAGCAGGCACACACCCCACACGGCAAACAGCGGCAGCAGCAGTCGCAGGCGAGGGATCTTAAAGCCCAGGATCTTGCGGTTGGAGATGGAGAGCAGCTCGCGGTTCTCGGCCAGGTACCCGGCCAGGAACAGCACGATAAAGACCTTGGCGAACTCGCCAGGCTGGATGGTAAAGCCCGCGATGCGAATCCACAGCTTGGAGCCCGAGATCGTGGTGCCAATAAAGATGGGCAGCATCAGCAGGATGATGCCGATGATGCCAAAGGTGTACTTGTAGCGCATGACCACGTCGAGGTTTTTGACCAGTGCGAGCGTTCCCACCATCAGGGCCACCGAGACAAACAGGATGATGAGCTGTGAGATGGCGAGAGCGGGGGCGAGGCGTGTCACGAACGTGATGCCGATGCCCGAAAGTATAAATACGATGGGTAGGATGGCGGGGTCGGCGCCGGGCGCCAAGATGCGCACGGCGATATGTGCCGCGGCGAAGGCGGCAAAGAGGCCGATCGGCACGGCGAGCGTCTCAAAGGAGATGGCGGCGCCCGCGGTGAGCACGTACATCGCATACAGCAGGATGACGGGGAACGCCGAGGCGATGAGCAAGAGCAGCTCGGTGTTGCGGCGACTCATAAGCGGCACTCCCTTTCTAGTTCTTTTCGGAGGCTTCGGCCTCGGCGGACTGTTCGGCGGTTTTCTCGGAATCTGATTCGGAGGTCGATCCCTGATTGGTGTTGTCGCGAATCGTTTGCGCGTCAATCACCTGGCGGGTCTGCTCCTCGTCGATCTGGTGGCGGTATTTGGATATCGTGTCCTGCGCATCGTCGACACTTGTTTGCGGAATGCCCGCCTTGAGGCGGTTTTGCGTGTCTTCGGGCAGGTCGGATAGCTTGATGCTGGTTTCGCTTTCGAGCCAGTGGAGCTTGAGTCCGAGCGGCTTGCCGGGCAGGCCGCGCCAGACGGCGACATTGCCCTGGTAGGTACCCAGGTAGTACGAGCCGGTGACACCCGTGTAGGCCCAGATGCCAGCTGCCAGCACAAAGACGAGGGCCAGAATGGCGGCGATAGTAATGTTGCGGCGACGCACGCGCTGCGCCTCGCGCATAACGCCATCGTCAACCAGGTCAACGACTACTACGGTCACGTTGTCGTGGCCGCCGGCGGCAAGCGCAGCGTCCACTAGGTTGTCGACGCAGATTTGCGCGGTTGAGGACTGCGTGGCGATGTTCTCGATATCGCTATCGGGAATCATGCTCGAAAGGCCGTCAGAGCACAGGATCAGGCGGTCGCCTTCCTCGATATGCAGAGTGAAGTGGTCGGCATACATGGCGGGGTCCGAGCCCAGCGCACGGGTGATGACCGAACGGTTGGGGTGGACGCGAGCCTCGTCTGCCGTAATCTCGCCGGCGTCCACGAGTTCTTCCACATAGGAGTGGTCGCGGGTCACGCGGATGAGCGTGCCCTCGTGGAGCAGGTAGGCGCGCGAGTCGCCCACGTGGGCGATGGCGAGCGTATCGTTTTCGATATAGGCGCAAGTGGCTGTGCAGCCCATGCCGGGCTTGCCTAGGCCATTCAAGGCGGCCTCGATTACGGCGGCGTTAGCGGCCTCGACGGCTGCCGCCAGGCGTGCGGCGTCGGCGGACTGCGGGGCCGTCTTGGCAATAGTCTCAACGGCGATGGAAGAGGCCACCTCGCCGGCGGCGTGACCGCCCATGCCGTCGCATACGCAAAAGAGCGGCGACTGCACCAGGTAGGAATCCTCATTGTGCGGGCGCACACAGCCAACGTCGGAGCGGGCGCCCCACATGAGTTGCGTGGTGGTGCCGGCATCATAGGTCGAGTCGGTCTCGATACGCTCCTCGGTCAGGGGCTCAAAGCTCATGGTCGAGCCGGGGTCTTTGAGCTTGGCCTCAACGGCGGCAACGTCGATCTCGGCTGTGTCACCGGGAGAGACGGTGTCGGTCTCGGCGTTTGATTCGGAATCGCCGGTGTCCGGGGAGTCGGGCTTCTCGGACACGCGGGCGGTCGACTCGTCGTCTTGCGGGCTGACGTCTATAGGCTCGGGCGTCGCAAAGTGCGACGGCGCGGGCGTGCTTTGCGACTGGGCGGCGGGCTCTGCCACGGCATCGGACTCGCTTGCGGGCGCAGGCTGCGGGGTCTTGGGTGCAGGGCCGTCCTCGGGGGATGGCCCCGCCTCGGGCGCCGGCGTAGACGCGGGCGCAACCTCGGATGCCGGGGCTATGGGAAACGCCGGCGCGGCGGGCTCGGGTGCCGCAAACACCGCAGCGCTCTCGTTAATTGCCGCGGCGACGGGCTCTGCAAAGTGAGCCGGCGCCGGGGTTGCTTCGGGCGCTGTGGGCTGTTCCGCAGCATGTGCGCCGATGGGCGCCGCTACGGCATCCTCTTCGTCCTCGTTATCGGCGAGATCCGAAATATCATGCGTTACATGCGAAAGAGGCAGGGAGAACACGGTGTCCTCGGGCTCCACGGGTGCGGAGCCCGCCGGAGCGGCGTGGGCCGGCGCAGCTGTGGCGGCGGCCGGTGCCTCGGTCATAGTTGCGGACTTGTTCTCCTCGTCGATCATCGACGGTTCACCTTCATGACCACATCGCCAATCTGGACTTCGTCGCCCTCGCGCAGCGTCGCGGGCTCCACGAGCTGGCGGCCGTTGACGAGCGTGCCGTTAAGCGAGTTGAGGTCCTCGATGATGAGCGCCGGGCCCTGCAGCGAAAAGCGCGCATGCGAGGCCGAGACGAACGGTTCGTTGATGCAGATGTCCGAAGATGGCGAGCGACCGACGATGACGGGGCCGAGCATGTCTACGTGGATGCCACGGATGCCGCGCGGGCCCTTGTCCACATCGATCGTCCAGATAGCCGAGTCGCGGCGCTGTCCGCGCACAAGTCCCACGCCGGTCTTCATGACGGCGAACAGGAAGATATAGAGCAGGGCGACCAGGACGATGCGGCCTGCAAAAAGGACGATATCGATGTTCATAAGCGACTATCCCCTAAATTCAAAGGTGCTCAGGCCAAACGTCAGCAGATCGCCGTTGCGCAGCGGGCAGCGCGTAATGCGGCGGTTGTTGACGAGCGTGCCGTTGGTGGAATTGAGGTCCTCGATCGACCAATCCGAGCCCGTAAAGGTGAGCTGGGCGTGGCGGCGCGACACGTTGGGGTCGCGCAGGGCAATATCGGAAACCGAGCGCTCGCGACCGATAGTCACCTGTGCGGAGGTGATGCTATGGCTCTCGCCGCTCACGACGTCGACGAGCTGGGCGAGCGGGCGCTGCGGGGCGCGAGTGCTCGCCATGTTGGAGGCGATGCCGGCTGCGGCGCCTAGGCCCACGGCGGCACCGGTCGCGGCGGCTCCGCCCATGCCGGCAAGCGCGTCGCGCGAGACGGTCTGCGGCACCGGGATGGGTGCTGCGGCGGGGTCGGGGACGCTAGGCGCGAAGGGGTCTGCCACGGCAAGCGGGTCGGGAGCGGCGGCGCGAGGCGTCGGCTGCTGCTGGGGCATGG
>NZ_QSRV01000017.1:22865-50111 GCF_003437235.1 Collinsella sp. TF07-1 | reverse complement strand
GACAGGGGTTTCTTCGGGGGCAGAGCCGTCTTCTGTGGCTTCGCCTTCGGGCTTCTCCTTGGCGGCCGTCATGCGGGCTACGGCGCAGATGCGGTCGTTGTCGTCGACGGTCATCATCTTGACGCCCTGGGTAGCGCGGCCGGTCTGGCTGATCTCGTCGGTCTTGACGCGAATGACCGTCGCGCCCTCCGTCACGATGAACAGCTCGTGCTGCGGGCCCACCGTCTTCATGGCCGCGAGGTTGCCCTTACGCTCGGTCATTTGGATGGTGTAGACGCCCTGGCCGCCGCGATTCTGCTCCGGGTAGTCCGCGACCGGCGTGCGCTTGCCGTAGCCGCGCTCGGTGATGACGAACAGATCGCCGTTGCCGTTAGTGACTTCCATGCCCAGAACGCTCACGCCGTCCTTCATACCGATACCGCGAACGCCGCTGGTATCGCGGCCGGTGGCGCGCACCTGCTCCTCGGAGAACATGATCGCCTTGCCCGCGGTGGTGGCCAGGATAATCTTGTCGCCCTCGCGCACGCGGCGCACGTTCAGCAGCGCGTCGTCGTCACGCAGGTTGATAGCGATCAGGCCGTCGCGACGGCTGCGGTCATATGCGCTCATCACGGTCTTCTTGACCATGCCGCTCTTGGTGGCAAACATCAGATACTCGTCGGCAGGGAACTCGCGGCAGCTGATGACGCTCGCGATCTTCTCGCCCTCCTCGAAAGGCAGCAAGTTGACGATCGCGGTACCGCGTGCCTGGCGCGTACCTACCGGCAGCTCGTGCACCTTCAGGCGATAGACCTTGCCCTTGCTCGAGAAGAACAGCACGTACTCGTGCGTGGACGCGATGAACATCTCATCGATGACATCGTCCTCTTTGAGGTTGACGCCCGACACGCCCTTGCCGCCGCGCTTTTGGGCGCGGTAGGCGGCAACCGGGATACGCTTAACGTAACCGGTGTGGGTGATGGTCACGACCATATCCTCGTCGGCGATGAGGTCCTCGACATCCAGGTCCTTCTCAACCTGGCTGATCTCGGTGCGGCGCTTGTCGCCGAACTTCTTGGAGATCTCGCGCATCTCTTCCTTGATGACGCCCAGAATCTTCTCTTCGTGCGCCAGCAGGTCCTCGTAGTAGGCGATGGCGCGGCGCAGGCCGTCCAACTCTTCCTGAATCTTGTCGCGCTCCAGGCCGGTCAGGCGACGCAGCTTCATCTCGAGGATGGCCGTGGTCTGCTCGGGCGTAAAGCCAAAGCGCTCAATCAGGCGACTGCTGGCCTCGGAGTCGGTCTGCGAGGAGCGGATAATGCTGATGACCTCGTCGATATGGTCGAGAGCCATCAGGTAGCCCTCGAGGATATGGGCACGCGCCTGGGCCTTCTTGAGGTCGAAGCGGGTACGGCGGGTGACGACGTCGACCTGGTGGTCGATATAGTGCTGCAGCATCTCGCGCAGGCTCAGGCATTTGGGCACGCCGTTGACGAGCGCCAGGTTGTTGGCGCCAAAGGTCGTCTGCAGCGAGGTGTACTTATACAGGTTGTTGAGCACGACCTGCGGAATGACGCCCTTCTTGAGCTCGATGACCAGACGGATGCCCTTCTGGTTGGACTCATCGCGCATGTCCGAGATGCCCTCGATGCGCTTGTCGTTTACGAGCTGGGCGATCTTCTCCTGCAAGGTGCCCTTGTTGACCATGTAGGGGATTTCGGTAAAGACTAGGCGGCTGCGGCCGGTCTTGGTGGATTCCACGTGGGCCTTGGCGCGCACGGTGATGGAACCGCGGCCGGTCTCGTAGCTCTGCCTGATGCCGGCGCTGCCCATGATGATGGCGCCGGTGGGGAAGTCCGGGCCGGGCATGATCTGCATCAGCTCGTCGACGGTGGCATCGGGGTTGTCGATCAGGTAGCACGTGGCCTCGATCGCCTCGGTGAGGTTGTGCGGGGCGATATTGGTGGCCATGCCGACGGCGATGCCCTGGCTGCCGTTGACCAGCAGGTTGGGGAAGCGCGCGGGCAGCGCCTGGGGCTCGGCGAGCGACTCGTCGTAGTTGGGCTGCCAGTCGACGGTATCCTTTTGCAGGTCGCGCAGCAGCTCCATGGCGGGCTTTGCCAAGCGGCTCTCGGTATAACGCATGGCCGCCGCGCCGTCGCCGTCGATGTTGCCGAAGTTGCCGTGGCCGTCGATGAGCGGCGTGCGCATGGAGAACCACTGTGCCAGACGAACCATGGCCTCGTAGACCGCGAAGTCGCCGTGCGGGTGGTACTTGCCGATAACTTCGCCGACCGTCCAGGCCGACTTCTTGTGCGGGCGGTTGGGGTAGATGCCGCTCTCGTTCATGGCGTACAGGATGCGGCGGTGCACCGGCTTTAGGCCGTCGCGCACGTCCGGCAGGGCGCGCGCGGTGATGACCGACATCGAGTACTCGATGAACGATTGCTTCATCTCGCGGCCGAACTCCGAAATCTGGAGCTGACCGCCGTTGATATCCTCGCCGGCCGAGGCACCACGGTCGACCGCGCCAAAGCTCTCCTCGAGCTCAGCGTCGTCATCCTCATCCTCTTCATCCTCGGCATCGGGGTTATAGGAATCCGGGTCGCCGTCCTCGCCCTGCTCAGCACGGGCGAGCAGGCGCTTCAAATCGTCGGGCATGCCGGCATCGCCGGCCTCGCCCATACCCTCGTTATTGCTGATATCGTCTGCCACGTTACCTCCTCATGGTTTGCGTGGTCCATTAGTTCCCTACCACGGAGACGGATTACCGGGAATGCCGGATAACCCTCCTAGGTTTTCCAGGTGCCCCAGGTTGCCCTGAAGGATGAGGGCGCACGCCTTGCGTGCGGCGCCCGAAATCCTGAAGGGCAAGATGGGGTGCCTGGGAAAGCTAGGCGTCAAGGAAACGCGCGTCGTGGGCGTGCTTCTCGATATATTCGCGGCGATAGCCGACCTCGGAACCCATCAGCTCGCGCACGGCGCGGTCCGCCACCACGGCGTCCTCGATCGACACACGCTGCAGAATGCGGGTCTTGGGGTCCATCGTCGTCGAGGCAAGCTGCTTGGGGTCCATCTCGCCCAGGCCCTTGTAGCGCTGGACGGTGTAGCCCTTGCGCTTCTTGGTGATCTTGCCGTCCTTGGCCTTGCCGTCCTCGTCGTTGTCGTCGGGGTTCAGGCCCAGACTCTGGATGGTGTCGCGCAGGATCTCGTCTTCGGGCTGGCGGCCGTTGGGATACACGTAGTGGATCTTGTTGCGCACCTTAATGCCAAAGATGGGCGGGCACGCGACGTACACGTAGCCGGCGTCAATCAGCGGCCGCATGTACTTGTAGAAGAATGTCAGCAGCAGAATGCGGATATGCGCACCGTCGACATCTGCATCGGTCATGATGATGATCTTGTGGTAGCGGGCCTTGGTGATATCAAAGTCGCCGCCGTCGCCGGCGCTCGTCGTGACGCCGCAGCCGATCGCGGTGATGAGGGACTGGATGGTGTCGCTCGAGAACGCACGATGATCGCCCACGCGCTCGACGTTCAAAATCTTGCCGCGCAGGGGTAGAATCGCCTGGATGTCTCGGCGACGGCCGTCCTTGGCCGAACCGCCTGCCGAGTCGCCCTCTACGATGAAGAGCTCGGTCAGCTCGGCATCGCGCACCGAGCAGTCAGCGAGCTTACCGGGCAGCGACGCCGTCTCGAGCAGGCTCTTGCGGCGGGTCGCCTCGCGCGCCTTGCGGGCGGCGTTGCGCGCCTTGCAGGCCTGCTGGGCCTTCTTGACGATCTCACGAGCGGGCTTGGGATGCTCCTCGAGGTAATCGGCAAGGCCGTCGGTCACGATCTTGAGCGTCAGCGCGCGCATATAGGAGCTGCCGAGCTTGGCCTTGGTCTGGCCCTCAAACTGCGGATCGGGCAGTTTGACCGAGATAACGGCCGAAAGGCCCTCGCGCACATCGTCGCCGGTCAGGTTGGCGTCTTTTTCCTTGAGCAGGTTCTGCTTGCGAGCGTAATCGTTAATCACGCGGGTGAGCGCGGTGCGGAAGCCCTCGAGGTGCATGCCGCCCTCGGGGGTGTAGATGTCGTTGGCAAACGACATGACGTTCTCGCCGTAGCCGCTATTCCACTGCAAGGACACCTCGACCTCGCCCATCTTGGTCACGGGCGCATCCGGATCCGATTTGCCCTCAATATAGATAGGCTCCTTAAAGGCCTCGGGGACGTCCTTGCCCTCGTTGAGGAACTTGACGAAGTCGATGATGCCACCCTCGTAGCAAAACTCCTCCACGTGGGGAGTCGCCTCGCGCTCGTCGGTCAGCATGATCTTGAGGTTCTTGTTGAGGAATGCCGTCTCCTGCAGACGGTTGTGCAGCGTGTCGAAATCGTAGATGCAGGTCTCGAAGATCTCGTCGTCGGGCCAGAAGCTGACAGTGGTACCCGTCGTCTCCGAAGTGCCCACGACTTCCATCTTCTTGACGGTCTTGCCGCGCGAGAACTCCATCTCGTAGATGTTGCCGTCGCGGCATACCTGTACGACCACGCGCTTGGACAGGGCGTTGACGACGGAGATGCCCACGCCGTGAAGACCGCCCGAGACCTTGTAGGCAGAGTTATCGAACTTACCGCCGGCGTGCAGGATCGTCATGACGACCTCGAGCGTCGGGATCTTTTTGATAGGATGCTCGTCGACGGGGATGCCGCGCCCGTTGTCGACGACCGTGATGGAGTTGTCGGCGTGGACCGTCACCTGAATCTCGGTGCAGAAACCGGCCATGGCCTCGTCGACGGAGTTGTCAACGATCTCCCACACCAGGTGATGAAGACCGCTGGCGCTCGTCGAGCCAATGTACATGCCCGGGCGCTTACGAACGGCCTCGAGACCTTCGAGAATCTTAATCTCGCCGCCATCGTAATCGTTTTCGTTTGCCACACGTCCTCCTTCAGTTAAGAAAATGTGTATAGCCTTACTAGTTTATCGTAAAAAAATACCCTCGGGAACGAGGGTATTTGGCTCTACAAGGCCACCAGATGCGATTTAAGGCTCTTTTTTGCCCTGCACGCCCTTGGCCCACTCGGCACTGGCTCTCATGGCGTTCTCGAGGGCCTCGCGAAGTTTTTGGTCTTCGATGGGCGCCACTTGGCGCTCAATCTCGGTGCGCTCGGCCTCACTTAGGTCGGCGTGCGGGGCCGGCGGGCGCTCGGTCGTCGCCGGGCGCAGGCGCTCCTTGGCGGCGGGCGGTGTGTGACCGGGTGCGGATGTCTTGAACACCAGCCCGTCGACGTGCGCGCCGGCGCGCTCCATGCGCGCGCGGATAATCTCGCGCAAAAGTGTCATTTCCTGCGTCCATGAGGGCGAATCGAGGTACACCAGCAGTTCGTTGGACTCGGGCAGGTAACGCAGGCCCGTCACATGGCGTCCCTCGCGCGTGCCCGAGCACACCGCATTCCAGGCGCGATAGACCGCACGAGACTCCTCTGCAGCCTCCATCTGCGCGCGGCGCTCAGGTGTCGCGGCCGCCAGGATGCGCTGACGCTCGGCATCCAAAAAGCCGCCAAAGGCAACCGTTCCGTTCTCGCGGTCGTAATTAGCACGTCTCACCCATGCTCACCACCTTGGCTCGATCAAGCAGGTCATCGGTAAAATACCCCAGATTGGTGGTGGTTATGACTGTCTGGATATCATCACCGATCAGCTGCAGAAAAGCGCCTCGGCGCCCGGCGTCAAGCTCGCTCATCACGTCGTCCAAAAGCAGCAGCGGTGCGGTGCCCAGGATATCGCGCGCCACGGCCACTTCTGCCACCTTCCAGGCAAGCACCAGCGTTCGCTGCTGGCCCTGGCTGGCAAATGAACGGGCCGACCGGCCCGCGACGGAAAACTCAATCTCGTCGCGATGCGGACCCACGAGCGTCACGCCGCGGCGAATCTCCTCGTCGGCGCGCTCATCGAGCGCCGAGAGCATGCGCTCATACGCCCAGCCCCTGAGCTCGTCGCGATCCACGGTGCCAGGCAGGTCGCCAAGCGTGGACACATAGGACACATCGGCGGGCTCGCCGGATGCCACGCGGCCATAGGCGTCGCGCACATGGCCCGACAGCCGGTCGAGCAGGGCCAGACGATGCACGAGCAGGGCCGAACCGGCGCGGGCAAGCGATTCGTTCCAGGCGCCGAGCATCTCGCGGCAGCACCAGGTCTCCTTGAGCAGGGCATTGCGCTGGGTCACGCAGCGCCCGTAGGCACTAGCCAGATCGGCATAGCGCGCACTCAGCTGAACGCCAAAGTCATCAAGTGCGGTGCGGCGCACGCTGGCACCCCGCTTGACCATATCCAGGTGGTCCGGGCAAAACAGCACGCTCGGCAGCACCCCGCGCACGCCGGACGCAGCGCAGCGCTTGCCGTTGCGGCTAAACGAACGCTTGCCGTCTTCCACGCTCAGACCCATGTCCAGCACGCGTCCATCGCCTTCGAGCCTCAGCTCGACCTTGCATGAGCCCGTGCCGTCGTGCACGAGCTCTGCTGCGGTCGGATGCCTAAACGAGGCGCCACTCGTCAGCAGCTGCAGCGCCTCTATGAGGTTGGTCTTTCCCGCCGCGTTGGGACCTGCGAGCACTGTCACACCGTCGCTCAGGGCAAGGCGATAGCTGTCGAAGCTGCGATAGCGCGCAACGGAAAGATCGCGTGCGAACATGGTCATGGGCAGTGCTAGATGCGTACCGGCATGACCAGGTACAGGTAGTTGATCTTGTCGTAGGACTTGAAGATGCCAGCCTGCGAATAGCTCTTGAGCTCCAGCGTGATCTCCTTCTCCTTGGATAGGGCATTGAGGCAGCCAAAGATGTAGTGGTAGTTGAAGGCGATGGTGCCCGACTCGCCCTCGGCCTCGACATCGATCGTCTCCTGCGCCAGATCCTGGTCGTTGGAAATGGAGGACAGGCCCATCTGGCCGTTCTCGACGTCAATCTCAAACTTGACAGCGGGGTTGGCGCTCGCGATAACGGCCACACGTTTAAGGGCGGCGTTAAAGGCGGCTACGTCGATCTTGACGCTCGTCACGCACGAATCGGGGATGAGCTGCTTGTAGTTGGGGTACACGCCCTCGATACGACGCGACACGTAGGTGGTGTTGCCGGCCTCGAAGACGACCTGGGTGTCGGTAGCCCCGATCATGATGGTCGCCTGACTGGCCATGATGTTCAGCGCGTCGTTAAAGGCGTCAGCCGGAACGTTGAGCTCGAAGGAGCCCTCGAGGGTCGAGGTCTCAACCTGCGTATCGCACACGGCCAAGCGGAAGGAATCGGTCGCCACCAGGCGTACGGTGTTGTTCTCGACCTTCATGTGCACGCCGCCCAGGATGGGGCGAGCTTTGTCGGTCGAGGTTACGCGCCACACGCGGCCGACCATTTCGGACAAGATATCGGTCGGCAGCTCCACAGCACTCTCGATGGCATAGGCCGGAAACTCGGGGAAGTCATTGGCATCGAGCGTGTTCAGCCTAAAAGAGCTCTTCTCGCAACCAATCAGTACCTGGCGCTCGGACAATTCAAAGGTGACCGGGGCATCGGGGAGGGTCTTGGTGATATTGGAGAGCATCTTACAGGGGATAACCATCTCGCCCTCTTCTTCGACATGCGCCGCGATGCGATGACGGATCGAGATGGTGTAGTTAGAGGTCTGGAATTCCAAGATGCCGTCTTGCGCCTTGACGAGCACGCCCGACAGGATGGGAAGGGTGGATGCCGAAGCGACACCCTTCATAACGACGCCGATGGCTTGTGTAAGCGAGCTCTGGCTGACGGTGAACTTCATCTTTTAATACCTTTCTATAGATATAAATATCTTAATAATAGTAATAGCACTGACGAAACTGTTGATTACTCTCAAAGACGCAGGTCAGACCCAAAAAGAGAATCGACAGCAACCTGTGTGCAACGGGGGTGGTTTTCCACGTTCAAAACCTGCGCAAAACTTTTCATCACCGCGGGTTGGGTTTTAGACACCTTATGCCCGTGGTTTCGACAAGTTTTCAACAGGTGTCTCTATTTCCCTACGAGCGCAGTGTAATTTTATCGCGCAGCGACTTGAGGTCTTCGGTGACGGTGCGGTCTTCCTGGATCATCTTCTGGACCTTTTTGTAGCTTGTGCTGACGGTCGAGTGGTTGCGGTTGCCAAATTCGGCGCCTACCGCCGTGGTCGTCATCTCGCACATTTCGATGGCCAGGTAGATAGCGATATGGCGTGCCTTGGCGATATTGGCGTTGCGACGCGGGCCGATGAGCTCCTCGTGCGTCACGCCGTATTGCTCTTCGATGACGGACTGAACCGTTTGGACGTTGATCTTTTTGGCCGATGTGTCGAAGTACTGGCTGGCGATGGCGTCGATATCGTCAAAGGTGAGCTCCCCGCCCTCGCGCTCGCGGTCGCCCGCCTCGCCGGCGCAGCGCTCGCAAAAGCTCTCGAGTTCGCGGATGTTGGTGCCCGAGACCTCTGCCATGTGTTTAAAGTGCTCGTCGGTCAGGTGCCCGCTGTCGCCCCCATAGGCCGCCAGCAGCGAGTCGTCGCCTGCCTCGGGAGCGGCGACGATGGTGTTCTCGTAATAGCGCTGCAAGATCTTGTATTTCATCTCGTAGCTGGGCTCTGCGACCAGGCAGAGCATGCCGGCGTTGAAGCGGCTGGTCAGACGCTCGTCCATGCTCAGGTCTTTGGGAGCGCGGTCGGCTGCGATGACGACTTTTTTGTTGTTGCGGATAAACTCGTCCATGAGCTGGAAAAAGTAGTCCACGCTCGCGCGCTTGCCGATGATGTTTTGAATGTCGTCGATGATGAGCACGTCCACGCCGTGGTATGCCTGCATGATGGGGGCGTTGCTCTTCTTTTGGCGGTCGAACTCGGTCATCAGGTCGTCCAGATATGCCTGGGAGTTGGCATACTTGACCTTGATCTCGGGCGACTTCTCGGCGAGCTCGTTTTTGATGGCAAGCAGCAGGTGCGTCTTGCCCAGGCCCGATTTGCCGTAGATGAACAACGATGTGCACGTGCCGCGCTCGTCCGCGAGGGCGGCAAACTTGAGTGCCGAGCGATAGGCATGGCTGTTCTCGGGGCCGTAGACAAAGTTCTCAAAGGTAAATTTTGAGTTCGCGGCGAGCGGGGCTCCATCCGTATTCTGCTCGGCCGGCACGGTCGGTGCTGGCACGGGTGAAGCGGGGGCCGCAGCTTGCGTGGATTTAGCCGGCGCTCCGCCCTTCATCTGGTTCATCATGCGACGAAAATCATCGGCCGAGAGTGTGTTCTTGATTGCAATGCCCGAATCCGCGCCCGTCGTTGCGTCGTGAGCGATGGGCATGTGCGTGACGGGTGCGTTCGTTGACGTCGCCGCCGCGGTCGGCAACGGTGCCATGGTTTCACGGGAAACATCGCTGTGCTGGTGCCCGATTGTCGGCACGTCGCCTGCGGAGGCCGGCGCCGCCGGGGAAGCAGCGAGGGCCGTGGCGGGCGCCGTCGCGGCAGCGGATTCCGTCGCGGCGCCTTGCGGTGCCACGATGTCGAGCGCAATCGGTGCAAAGGCGATTTCTTCCAGATAGGCCTCAATGGTCGGCTGATGCTTTTTGAGCTGCGCGATGGCAAAGCGCGAGGGGGCCTCGATCGTGAGCGTATCTTCGGTTAGGCTTATGGCGCGCGATTGCCCCAGCATGTTGATGAGGCGTGCATCTTGGCCGTCGCGCTGGCAAAAGGCGATGGCATCCCCCAGGATGATGCTTGCTTCCTCGTCCACTATCTCTCCCGTTCTTTAGCTCTGAGCTCGCACGCGAGCGGCGCCGAGTTCGGTCAGATGGTATTTCTGGCCATGCTTGATGACCAAGCCGGCCTGCGCCAAGTCATTGAGCGTGCGTGACCAAGTGGGGGCCGAGTTTCCAAACACCCTCGCCAGATCGGTAGCACCGCACGCTTGATTTTGCGCCAGATAGCCCAGCGCGGCGTTGCCGCGATCGCTTACGAACACGTCCGGTTGTGGCTGCGCATACTGATTTGCTGCATTAGGATACATCATTTGAGCTGCTGGTTGTTGAGAACTCTGCATCGGCGGCATTTGGTGTTGAAAACTTTGAGGCCACTGTTGGTAAGGCTGCGGAGGCATCTGCTGGGCCCAGGGGTTGTACTGCTGCTGCGGCATCTGCTGGTACGGCTGCTGATATCCCTGCTGGTACTGCTGCGGGAACTGCTGGCCATACCCCAGTGGCTGCATCTGCTGATATGGATATCCCTGTTGGTACGGCTGATAGCCCATTTGCTGGCTACCCGGTGCCCCCGTCGCCTGCTGCATTGCTGCTGTATCCTGATCCGCCAGCGGCATGGCCTGTGGCACGTTTGGCGGCATCGACATCGACGCCGCCTGGGGCTCTTGTGTAGGAAGCATTCCGGGCTGCTGCATCTGTCCCACGCGGGGCTGCATCTGTTGCGTTGCCATGGGCTGCTGCGCAAAAGCTCCCGGCAGGGGATATGCGGGCTGCTCCGTCTCGGGCCGCACGGCAGCACCGCGCCCGCCGGCGCGTTCGATTTCCTGCACGCGTTTAGGGTCCAGGCTTACCGTAACCACGGTGCCGTTGCCCATATTGTCCTCGATGGACACGGCCCCGCCGGCGTTTTCCAAATACTCCTGCACCATGGGAAACCCTGCTCCTGTTCCACGGATATAGCGCTTCATCTTGCTGTTTGCGCTGGTAACGCCAAAGTCGAAAGCGCGCTCCTTGTCGTCGATGCCGGGTCCTTGATCAGCAAAGCGGATGGTGTCTCCGCCGTCCAGAATCGAGATGATGGGCTCGGCAAAGTGTGCGTGGATAAAGTTTTCGACAATCTCGCGGATGACCATGAGCGAGATGTGGCCACCTTGCTCTTTCATACACTGGTAGACGGTGTTGGTCGTCTCTTCCAAATACGTGCGGACATCTTGCGGATCAATGACGATCACACGCGGTGTCGACAGCATGTCGTCATAGACGGCGATGCGCGCGGCGTACATGGCTTTTGGCGCCTGCGTGGTCGTCTGCTCGCCTTCCTTACGCTCTTCGCGCACGCCGGTGATGTGCTCGTTGTCGGGTGCCGGGTCTCCGGAATCGACCATGGTGTAAAAGTCGTCAGACATGCCGCTCGCAATCTTTCAAAAGGTTTCGAACAAATAGTAGCTCACCGTGCAATGTTTCTCATCTTTCGACAACTTTTCAAAACCTGTTGAAAACTTTGGAAAACGGACGAAAAGTTCTCAACATTGCCAACATGACCTGTTGAAAACTCGATGAAATATCGTGAAAAGTTGCCATGTACCGCTAAATCGAGCTCGGCTTATGGGGGAACCGTGTGAACTGCGCAACCTTTTACCTTTGATTTCTTGACATTTGAACATTGATTTCCCTACAATCTTCAAGCTCACGTGTCTATATCTGCGTCCGCGCCCCCGCGGACACTCGAAATGCAGCAGGAGGAACTTAAGATGAAGCGTACGTATCAGCCTAATAAGCGTAAGCGTGCCAAGACCCATGGCTTCCGTGCCCGTATGGCCACCAAGGGTGGTCGTGCCGTGCTCGCCCGTCGTCGCGCCAAGGGCCGCAAGCGTCTCACTGTCTAGCAGCGATACACACATCTCGCATGAAGACTATTAAGTCTCGGCAAGATTTCGAGCATGTGTTCAGTCAGGGGCGTCGTTTCAATCACCCTCTGATTCGAATGACCATATGTGAATCGGTTGGCGAAGGCGACTCCGGAAGGGTCGCCTTCGTTGGTGCTAAACGGCTCGGTTGTGCTGTCGTGCGCAACCGTTCTAAGCGTGTGCTGCGCGAGGCCGCCCGCAGCTGTGGATTTCCCGTTGCGGGTTATGACATCATCTTGTTCGCAACTCCCAAGACGAGGGTTTCCTCGCCGCAGGAGATGGACAATGCATTGCGTTCGCTTATGAAACGCGCCGGCGTTGCCGGGGAGGAGCGATGAGCAATCACGTTTTGCGACGTGTTGCCATCGCTCCTATTCGCATATATCAACAGGTTATTTCGCCCTTATTGCCTGACGCCTGCATTTATTACCCAACGTGCTCGCAATACGCCGTCCAGGCGATTGAGAAGTACGGTGTTTTGAGAGGCTGCTGGCTTGCCGTGAGGCGCATCGCTCGCTGCAATCCCCTGCACGTCGGCGGTTATGACCCTGTGCCCTAGCGGGCACTCGCTATCGGAGGAAAACTTACATGTGGGATTGGATCGTTAACATCCTTTTCGAGCTGCTCAAGCTCATCCAGACCTTTGCGGTCGACTGGGGCCTGTCCATTATCATCCTGGTGGTCATCATCCGTCTGCTGCTGACGCCGCTTATGCTCAAGTCGACTAAGTCGACGGCACGCATGCAGGTGCTGCAGCCCAAGATGCTCGAGATCCAGGAGCGCTATGCCGACGATCCCCAGCGTCAGGCCGAGGAAATGCAGAAGTTCTACAGCGAGAACAAGTTCAACCCGATGGCTGGTTGTCTGCCGCTGTTGATTCAGATGCCTGTCCTGTTCGCCCTATTTACGCTGCTGCGTAACCTGCCGGACTACTTTAACGACGGCACGTTCTCGTTCTTTAATATTCTGCCCGACCTGACCACCACGCCGAGTGCCTCCTTTGCCGATGGCTTTATGGTCGCGCTGCCTGCGCTGGTCTGCCTGATCCTGTTCGCTGTCCTGACCCTGATTCCGCAGCTCTATATGTCGCGCAACCAGACCGGCCAGCAGGCTCAGAGCATGCGTATGATGGCCGTTGTCATGACGGTCATGATGCTTTGGATGGGCTGGAGCTTTCCCGTTGGTGTTCTGCTGTACTACGACGTCTCGTCTGCTTGGCAGGTTATCCAGCAGATTTTTGTGACGCAGAAGGTCATCGACAAGGCGAAGGCCGATGAGGAGGAGCGCCTTAAGAACGCGCCGCTGCAGGTTGAGGTCACTCGTCGCGAGAAGAAGCCGCGCCCGCACAAGAAGAAGTAGTGGGATATCAATCTTATTTAGGTACCTAACTTTTGGAGTACGTTATGTCTGAAGAGATCATCGAGGATATGCTTGAGGAGGTTGCCCCGCAGGTCGCGGGCGATTATCCCGAGATTGCACAGCGCTACAAGGCTGGTGAAGAGCTGACTGATGAGGAACTCGACACCATTGCCGATGTTGCGATTTCTATTCTGCGTTCCATCCTTTCGCACTTCGATGCCGCCAACTCTCCTATCGATGAATATGAAGGCGATGAGGGCGAGTTGATTCTGGATGTAACGGCTCCTGATCTTGCTGTTCTCATTGGTCGCCATGGACGTACGCTTGATGCCCTTCAGGTTATGTTCTCTCTGCTGGTTAGCCGTAAGCTCGGCTTTAGGTATCCGGTTGTCGTCGATGTTGAGGGTTACAAGAGCCGTCGTCAGGACAAGGTTGCCGCTATGGCTCAGTCTGCTGCCGAGCGTGCAATCCGTACTCATAAGAGCGTTTCCCTGCCGCCCATGAATGCCTATGAGCGCCGACTGGTTCACATTGCGCTTCGTGGTAATGATGCAGTCGATACACATTCCGAGGGTTCTGACCCTGATCGCCATGTGGTAATTGTTGCTCGTTAATCCACTCGAGCTTATGCTAAGGGGACGTGGTTTCCACGTCCCCTTTTTTTGTCAAAAGTTCTCGATACACTGATTTTTGTCAGAAAGGAGCTTTCGTTGTTAGTACTTACTGATCAGCAGGCTGACAAGATGTTGAGTCGTCTAACTTCTTATTGCAAAAAGTATTCCTTGAGCGTAACTGATGTTGAGCTGAGGAACTGTATTCAGCATTTGGATTTGGTTCTGGAAAAAAATAAGACAACCAATCTTACCCGTATTCTTAACGTAGAAGATGCTGCAGTACTTCATATCCTCGACTCGCTTGTTTTGCTTCCCTATATCAATAAGGCTCCTGAGGGAGCTTTGCTCGATATGGGAACAGGTGCCGGCTTCCCTGGTATTCCTTTAACCATAACCACGCATCGTAAAGCTACTTATATTGACTCTGTTGGGAAGAAGGTTGATGCTGTCAATTCTTTTGTTGATGCTCTTGGATTGAAACATGCTCATGCGGTTCATGATCGCCTTGAAGAATATGCTCGAAGCCATAAGAAGCAGTTTTCTGTCGTAACCGCCCGTGCACTGGCTCCTCTACCGATTCTTGTTGAGTATGCGGCTCCGTTCATTAAAGACGGAGGGCTATTTGTTATCACCAAGGGTAATCCTTCGTTTGAGGAGCTTGCTTCCGGCATGTCAGCAGCTAAGATTTGTGGCTTCACTTTGCTTCTGAATGACGCAATCGATTTGCCTGAGGGCTTGGGCCACAGGGAGTTTATTGTATTTCAGAAGAGTCATCCAGCATCCGTTTCATTGCCTCGTGCAAATGGCATGGCAAAGAAGAATCCGCTTGCCTAGATGTTTCACGTGAAACATAATGGATACTAACAACTTGCAGTGTTTCACGTGAAACATGGCGGTTGATATCGAATCGGAATGTTTCACGTGAAACATCCTCCGTTTGACAGCTTTAATACACACCAGGAGGGACCGTGGGATTTCGCGACGTTAAGCGTTCTAAGAACGCAAAAGACACGCGTATCATTGCAATCATCAATCAAAAAGGCGGCGTCGGTAAGTCAACGACGGCTGTAAACCTTGCAGCAGCACTGGGTGAGCAGGGTCGTAAGACACTGATTGTCGATTTTGATCCGCAGGGAAACAGTACCAGTGGGTTTGGAATTGAAAAAGAAGACCTTGATCACTGCATCTATGATGCATTGTTGAATGATGTGCCGGCAGAATCGCTTGTTCTTGATACAAATTGCAAAAAGGTATTCGTAATTCCAGCTACGATTCAGCTTGCAGGTGCCGAAATTGAGCTCGTAAGCGCAATTGCTCGTGAAACCCGCCTCAAAGATTTGCTTGAGCCGATTCAGGACGAGTTCGATTTTATTTTCATTGACTGTCCTCCTTCGCTCGGCCTGCTTACTATCAATGCCTTGACCGCAGCAGATAGCGTTTTGATTCCAATCCAGTGTGAGTATTACGCACTCGAGGGCGTTACGAAGCTGCTTGAGTCAATGAAGATGGTCAAATCACGTCTGAATAAGGGCTTAGACACCTATGGCGTGCTTATGACCATGTATGACTCACGTACTTCTTTGTCGAATCAGGTTGTTGAGGAAGTTCAATCGTACTTTGGTGATAAGGCGTTTAAGACGCTGATTCCCCGTACGGTTAAAATCTCTGAAGCTCCGTCTTTTGGAGAACCGGTAATTACCTATGCACCTCAAAATAAGGGTGCAAAAGCGTATATGAACCTTGCAAAAGAGGTGATCAAGCGTGCCTAGTGCAAAGAAACGTGGCGGATTAGGACGCGGACTCAATGCTTTGGTCTCAGAGGCTGAGTATGAGACCGGTGGTTCTGCTGCATCTGCTTCAAATGCCGCATCTGAAACAAAACTACCTATTGAGGATATCGTTCCCAACCCTAATCAACCGCGAATTCACTTTAATGAAACTGAACTTCGCGAGTTGAGCGAGTCAATCCAAGAACATGGCGTTCTGCAGCCGCTCTTGGTTCGCAAGCATGGAAACGGCTATGAGATCATCGCTGGTGAGCGTCGTTACCAGGCGTCAAAGCTTGCTGGTCTTGAGGAACTGCCTGTCATCATTAAAGATGTTAATGATGAAGAGATGCTGGCTCTTGCTCTTATCGAAAACCTTCAGCGTTCTGATTTGAATCCCGTCGAAGAGGCTAAGGGCTATCGCCAGCTCATCGATGCTAGCGGTATGACCCAGGAGGCATTGTCGAAGGCCGTAAGCAAGTCACGCTCTGCAATTACAAACTCGCTGCGCCTTCTCGATCTCCCCGAAGTAGTTCAGCAGATGATTTTTGAGGGTAAACTAACTGCTGGTCACGCACGTGCGATTCTTGCAGTTCCCTATGAGGATGCTCGAATTCGACTTGCAGAGAAGGTTGTTGCGGAGGGCCTTTCCGTAAGAGCGACAGAAAATCTTGCTCCATTGTTTTCTGCCGGAGAGACACCTAAGACGCCGCGGCCCGCAACGCCGCAGTCTTTTAAAAAGGCTGTGCGTGTACTTCGTCAGGTATTTAATACCAACGTGCGTGTGAAGAGCTCGCGTGGAAAGAATAAGATTGAGATTGAGTTTAAAGACGAGGAAGAGCTCTCTCGTATTCTTGGTGAAATGATTCAGTTTGATCAAGGAGGCCAAGATGAGGAATAAGATTATTACTGCGATTGCATTGGTGACGACTGTCGCGGCTGGTGCCTTTGCTGGCTATAAGATCGCGACAGACGATGAACTTCGAGGTCGTTTGCTTCGTGGAGCGCAAGATATCGTTGATACATCCAAGAAGAAAATGGATGTTATGACAGAAGATGTTGCCATGCGCACTGCTCAGGTAACGAAAAATCCTAAGATTAATCAAGGTTGGGTTAGCAACCAATGGGAAAATGTAGGCTATTAGGTACCTAACAATTACTTTGCATATTTTGAGGGGCCCTTGTCTGATTCATGAGACATGGGCCCCTTATTTTGTCCGTAAAAAATGGGAAAGGTAGCAGCTGGTCCAAAATTGAGGTCAATAAATGAAACGGCCCCGGTTGCATATCCTGCAACCGGGGCCGTTCGATGTTTCACATGAAACGTTTTGGAGTGCGACTCCCCTATGCGTTCTTCTGAACTTTGAAGCGCTGTTTCAGCTGTCCGCAAGCGGCGTCAATATCGTTACCACGGGAGTTACGAATCGTGGTCTCGATGCCACGGGACTCAAGACGACGCTGAAGATCCTCAACCTTATGAATCGGCGACGGCTTGAGCGGGCTGCCCTCGATGTCGTTAAGTTGAATCAGGTTAACGTGGCACAGCGTTCCCTCGCAGAAGTCGCAGAGTGCCTGCATCTCGGGATTCGTATCGTTGACGCCTTCGATCATGGCATACTCATAGGTCGGGCGGCGGCCAGTCTTCTCGGTGTAGAGCTGAAGCGCTTCGTGAAGGCGAAGCAGCGTGTACTTCTTGACACCGGGCATGAGCTTATTGCGCGTCGACTGGATGGCGGAATGCAGGGAAACGGCAAGCGTGAACTGCTCGGGGATATCGGCAAATTTGCGAATACCGGGAATAACGCCGCTGGTAGAGACGGTGAGGTGACGAGCGCCGATACCGATGCCATCGGGGTCGTTGAGGATACGCAGTGCCTTGAGAACCTCGTCGTAGTTGGCAAACGGCTCGCCCTGGCCCATGAAGACGACGCTTGTGGCACGCTCGCCAAAGTCGTTGGATACATGAAGCACCTGGTCGACGATCTCTTGAGCGGTCAGAGAGCGCTTGAGGCCGTTGAGACCGGTAGCGCAAAAGGCGCAGCCCATGCCGCAGCCTGCCTGGGTGGAAACGCAGACGGAAAGCTTGTTGCGACGGGGCATGCCGACAGTCTCGACGGAAATGCCATCGTGGTACTCGAGCAGATACTTGCGCGAGCCATCTTTGGAAACCTGCTTGGTGAGTTCAGTCGGCGTATCAAAGGCAAAAGCCTCTTTAAGCTGCTCACGGAAAGCCTTGGGAAGATTGGTCATATCGTCAAACGAACAAACGTTCTTCTCAAAGACCCATTCGATGAGCTGCTTCGCGCGGAAGGCGGGCTGGCCAAGTTCGGCCACGAGCTCGCGAATATCGTTTTGGCTCAAGTCGCGAATGTCCTGAGATTTAGTCCTGGGATTCATGGAAGCCTTTCGATTTTGGGGAAACGTAGAGGGTATCGCTACAATATGGTATCAGCTGCAGAAATTATAGAGGAGGAGTCTGCCCATGCCGGGTAAAAGCCTAGAGAACATGCACGTAGCGGTCTTGGCGGGCGGTCATTCCGCCGAGCGCGAGATCTCGCTCGATTCGGGAAAGAACGTTGTGGTGGCACTGAAGGAAGCCGGCTACACCTCGGTGGAGCTGCTTGACACGGCCGCTGATGACTTTATGGTAACCATGGCGACCGGCGGATTCGATGTGGCATTTATCGCCATGCACGGCGCCGGCGGTGAGGATGGCGCCATGCAGGGTGCCATGGAGACCCTGGGTATCCCCTACACGGCCTCGGGCGTACTTGCCAGCGCCTGCGGTGCCGACAAGGAGGTCTCTAAGCTCCTATACGCCAAGGCGGGCATTCCCATTGCCCCCGGCCTTGCGCTCGAGGTGGGCGATGAAGTCGATATCGATCATATCGTCGAGGTTTGTGGCGAGCGCTGCTTTGTGAAGCCGGCCGTCAACGGTTCCAGCTATGGCATTTCCCTGGTCCATGAGCCCTCCGAGCTGCCCGCGGCAATCGCCAAGGCGTTTGAGTACGGCGACAAAGTGCTGGTCGAGAAGTGCATCGAGGGTACCGAGATCACCGTCGGCGTATACGGCGAAGATGACGTGCGCGCCCTGCCGATTGTCGAGATTCGTAAGCCCGAGGACTGCGAGTTCTACGATCTGGACGTGAAGTATGTCGACCCTACGGATATCCATCGCATTCCGGCGCAGATTTCACCCGAGAATTACGCTCGCGCTCAGGAACTTGCCTGTGCCGCTCACAAGGCCCTCGGTTGCCTGGGTATCTCGCGCAGCGACTTTATTGTGAGCGAGGACGGCCCCGTTATCCTCGAGACCAATACCATTCCCGGCATGACCGATACGTCGCTGTATCCGGATGAGATCCGCCACACCGACGACATGACGTTCCCGCAGGTCTGTGACAGCCTGATCCGTATGGGCCTTCGTCGAGCGGGCATTGCATGCTAATCGAGGACGCGGTTTCGTCAGGAACGCCGCAGTTTGTCATCGACTCCTATGCCACGCTTGCCGACCGCGCCAAAACGCAGTCCTTCGGTCTTATCGAGGAAGATGTGATTGTCCTCGATACCGAGACCACGGGTCTTTCGGTGCAGGACAATGAGCTGATCGAGATCTCGGCGGCCCGTCTTTCGGGCCGCGAGATCGTCGACCGCTTCGATACCTTCGTGCATCCCAAGCAGCTGATTCCCGCCGAGATTACCGAGCTCACGAGCATTACAAATGCCGATGTGGCAGATGCCCCGTCGGCCGTTGAGGCCGTCGCCGCTCTCGCCGATTTTGTCGGTGGTTGCCCGGTGATCGCACATAACGCCACGTTCGACCGCTCGTTTATCGAGTCTGTCAAAGGCGGCGTCAACGTGAGCGATATTTGGATCGATTCGTTGGCGCTGTCGCGCATCGCGCTTCCGCGCCTGGCCTCGCACAAGCTGTCTTTTATGGCCGATCTGTTTGGCTGCGACTCGGTATCACACCGTGCCAATGCCGACGTCGACGCCCTGTGTGGCGTATGGCGCGTGTTGCTCGTGGCGCTCACCGACTTGCCCCAGGGCCTCATGGCGCGCCTAGCCGACATGCATCCGGACGTGCCTTGGTCCTATCGTCCTATCTTCTCATTCTTGGCAGGGCAGAACCCTGGTTCTATCTTCTCTCTCAGCGCCGCTCGTGCTGACGTTCTCAAGGCCGATCGCGCCGACGATCGGGTGGACGCCGATGAACTGCCGGTTCTCAAGATGCCGAGTCGTGAGGAGATTGAGGCAGACTATGCGCCAGGTGGCCTAGTCAATCGCATGTATCCCACCTACGAGCCGCGTGATGAGCAGATCGCGATGGCGCTCGAGGTCCGCGATGCGCTGGTCACGGGCACTCATCGAGTAATTGAGGCAGGCACAGGCGTCGGCAAATCGATGGCCTATCTGGTGCCTTTTGCCGAGGCAGCACGCCGTAACAACATCACGGTTGGTATTGCGACCAAATCGAACAATCTTGCCGACCAGCTCATGTACCATGAGCTGCCAAAACTTGCCGAGCAACTGGACGGTGGTCTGTCATTTTGCGCGCTCAAGGGGTATGACCACTATCCGTGCCTGCGCAAGCTTGAGCGCATGAGCCGCGGCCAGGTCGAGATTACCACCAAGCGCGATCCGGCGGACACGCTCACGGCGGTCGCGGTCATTATGGCGTACGTCTGCCAATCAGCCGATGGCGACCTCGACTCGCTCGGCATTCGGTGGCGCAGCGTCAACCGTCCCGACTTTACGACGGCCTCGCGCGAGTGTGCTCGTCGCCTCTGCCCGTTTTTCCCTGATAAATGTTTGGTCCACGGTGCTCGCCGTCGTGCGGCGCATGCCGATGTGGTGGTCACCAACCATTCCCTGCTGTTCCGCAACGTCGCGGCCGAGGGCAGGATTTTGCCTCCGATTCGTCATTGGGTAATCGACGAGGCCCATTCCATCGAGCGCGAGGCGCGCCGTCAGTGGGCGCGCGTGGTGTCGGCGGACGAATCACGCGTCCTGTTCGAGCGCCTGGGTGGCTCGAGCACCGGCGCACTAAGCCAGGTTTCCCGTGATTTGGCAACCTCCGAGGGCTCTACGCTCTATCTGGGCCTTACTGCCAAGGCGACGTCGACGGTTGCCCGCGCGAGCATGGCAATCGCCGACGTGTTCGATGGCGTTCGCGAGCTCGGCCGCCGTGCGCGTGGGGGTTATGACAATGCCAATCTATGGATTGGCCCCGAGCTGCGCGAATCAGACGACTGGCATGATTTCTTACAGTCGGCCTACACTGGCATCGACGCATTGGAACAAGCTGACAAGAGCGTCGACGCGCTGGTGCAAGCCGTCGCCGCCGACAAGCCCGAGGTTGTTGTCGACCTGGGTGATATCTCGCGCCGCCTGCACGAGCTGGCCGAGAACCTCAAACTCATCATTGATGGCACCGATGAGCACTACGTGTATTCGCTGCAGGTCAATCGCAGACTTCGTGCCGGCGGAGAGTCGATGACCGCAGAGCGCATCGACATTGGCGAGGCTTTGGCAACCGAGTGGCTACCCGAGGTTCACACGGCTATCTTTGCCTCGGCGACCATGACGGTGTCCAAAAGCTTTGAGCACTTTAACCATGCGGTCGGCCTTGATCGCATCGGTGCTTCAACGTCGTCATCGCTGCACTTGGATTCGAGCTACGACTTCGATTCGAACATGGCTGTAGTCGTTGCGGGCAATATCCCCGATCCGCGCGATCGTGAGAGCTATCTTACGGCGCTCGAGCGCGTACTGGTCGACGCCCATCTTGCCATGGGCGGATCGGTGCTCACGTTGTTCACCAATCGGCGCGACATGGAGGACCTATACGCCCGCGTTGAGCCCAAGATGGCCCGTGCGGGTCTGGAGCTCAACTGCCAGCAGCGCAACTCATCTCCTCGTCGCCTGCGCGACCGGTTTATCAACGAACCGACCTCGTCGCTTTTTGCGCTCAAGGCCTTCTGGGAGGGGTTTGATGCCAGCGGCGAGACGCTGCGCTGCGTCATCATTCCCAAGTTGCCGTTCTCAAGCCCCACGGACCCGCTCTCGTGCGAGCGCAACCTGCGCGAAGACCGCGCATGGGCGCGCTATTCGCTGCCCGAGGCGGTGCTCGAGGTTAAGCAGGCCGCGGGGCGTTTGATTCGCTCGTCGACCGATAGCGGTGTGCTGATCTTGGCGGATCCTCGCCTGGTGACGAAGGGCTATGGCAAGAAGTTCTTAACGTCGCTGCCCACGAGCTCCTACCAGCGCATCGAATCGGCGCAGATCGGGCACTATCTACAGCTGTGGCGTGCACGCCACGAGCGGCGGCGCTAAAGCGGACAGACGAGGGTTTTTGCCATATCGCACAGACGCTTTGACAGAGCGGGGTCATCCAAGATGCGGATGGCTCCGCCCGCTGCGATTATCTGGCTCAGCAGCCAACGCTCGGAGCCGTAATGTACGGTTGCCGTTGCCATGTCTGTCCCGCTGCGCTCGATTAGGGTGATGCCGGCCCAGTTCAGATGCTCCGCCATATCGAATGGCATCAAGAGCTTTGCGCTACGCTGCGTCCGGGCAAGGGAATCGTGGAGGGATGCAACGTCCGGTACGTGAGACACGACGGAGTCTTCCGTCAAGGCGAGTCCCTCGATTTTATCCATGCGATAGGTGCGCTGCTCATCGACCGCGATGTCCCAGGCAATCAGGTATGTTTGGTCGCCGTTTGCCGTAATGCGCAAGGGGTCGACCAGACGCTCGCGTGGCCGTGCATCGTCCATCGAGCGATACGAGATGCGGCAGCGAACGCCGTCCTGAATGGCGCAGCTCAGCTGCTGCCAGTGCGACCCGTGGCTGACGGTGTCAGAGACGCGCTGGTTATAGCCGAGCTCTTCGGGTAGAAGAGCGTGTCGAATTCGAGCCGCCGCCTGGGGCTCGATCCCCAACGATTCAAGTTCGTGGTTGAGCACAGCGCCCTCGGCGGCACTCAGACGCAGCGGTAGCACACGCCCAGCGTCACCGGTGAGGACCACGCGCTCGCCGTGGCATTCGCAGATGATACGCGCACCCGATTCTCGGTCCGCGAGCGTCGAGACGATCTCGAGAATCTCGTCGAGCGACGCCCCCGTGATGTCAAAGCGACTGCAAATCTCGGTTCGTGTCATGCCGCTCTCGCCGGCGGCGTAGAGGGCCTCCATGATGTCGATGGCGCGCGAGAGCCTCTGCTCGCTGGTGAGTTTACGCACGGGCATGCTCGTGCACCGTCCTTTCAATGAGGTGGTTCCACGCCTGCTTGAGCGATTTGGGGGCCATGGGCCTCATGCCGTCCATGGCGTGGGCCATGCAAAATGAGGCGGCGGCTTCAAGATCGCGCACGTCAACGGTCCAAGTCCATCCCGAATCGGTGTGTGCGAGCTCACCTCGCCCGCGCGTGAGGCCGTTGATCATATCGATCTGCGTCTGCGGGGCGAACGAGAACGTAGCCGCAACGGGCGGGCGGTCGGCAAAATCGAATTCAAAGAACAGGTAGTCGCTGAGGTTGAAGTCCGCAGGGATAGCGTAGGCCTTTGAGGGGCGCCAAGCGCGAACGATACGGTCGCAGCGGAATGTCCTGATGTCGTCGGTGGCATTGTCGAGGCCGCAGAAGTACGCAACGCCCTCGCGCTCGAACATGCCGTAGACGCAGACGGTACGCTCTTTCTGCTCACCGCGTCCGTTCTGATATAAAAATCGCAGCGCGCATCGCTCGGCAAAGGCGCTCCATACCGCATCGACGGTGGGAGAGCGGCGGATCGGTGCTTCGTCCGCCGTCGTCCTGCCGGTGAGGTAGGCAATCTTGGAACGAATATCGGCAAGCGGCGCGGCAAAAGTGGATGAGCCGGCCGCTATTGTCTGGTCGATAGCGTTGAGCAGGATATCGGCGTCGTCTGCGGTGATGAGGCCGCCTGCCGCAAACGTGTGCTCGCGGTCGATTGTCCATGAGCTTTCCTCGGTCTCCTGCGCGCCGGCGGGGCGAACCTCCTTGATTAAGATGCCACGCTCGAGCAGTTTGTCACGATCGCGCCGAAACTTGCGCTTATCCGAGTCGATGTTGCCCGAGCCATATCCCAGGTCAGAATCCAAGACGATCTGCTCGGTCGTCAGCGGTTCGGGGGAACTGTTGAGCACAAAGAAAAGATTGAGGATGCGCTGGGCCGTTTTATCGAAACTGGGCTCCGAATTCCCCTTTTTAATTGTCGCGGTCGCGTTGCTTGCCGTCATAGAGTCCTCGCATGAGAAGGTGGTTTGCTGCCATGATTTTAGTCCGATATGGAGATTAGGCTATATCCTTGTCCGCTCGGGGCGTTAAGATGGCCCGAATTCGGTCGTTTGCGCTCGCTCGGGGTATACTTTCGACTATATACGGTTCTAATGTGCATGCATTGGGCCTATTTGTCGGATTATGGATGTGGAGCGCACATGGCGAACACCCAGAACTATATTAACCACCTGCTGCAGAACACCGGCATCACGCCGGCATGCAGCGAAGAAGAGCGCTTGGCTGCCGAGGATATCGCTCAGATCTTCCGCAACCACGGCTTTGATCCCGAGGTTCAGGAGTTCAATGCCCCGGCGCCCAGCAGGTTGGCATTTGCCGTTACCGGTATTCTTGCGTTTGCCGGCGCCCTGCTGATGGGCATCGGCGGCGGCATCGGCTTGGTCGGCACCTTGCTGGCCATTGTCGGCGCCGTTCTTTACGTGCTCGAGCGCGCGGGCCACCCCGTGGTTTCACGCCTGGGCAAGACGGGCGTGAGCCAAAATGTCATCGCCTACCACAAGGCCTCGGGCCCGCTCGCGTCTCCGCGCAACCGCCCGGTGGTCGTTGTCGCACACTACGACTCTCCCCGTGCCGAGCTGCTCGCCCGCGAGCCCTATGCTTCGTATCGTGCGCTCATCGCCAAGCTGTTGCCCGTTGCCACGGTTGCCCCTGCTGCCGTTGCCATCTTGCGTATCCTGCCGCTCCCCGGCGCGCTCAAGGTTCTGCTGTGGATTGTCGCGATCCTCGCTTCCCTCGTTGCGCTCGCCAACGCGGCAAACATCATTTCTAACCGCTACATTCTTCCCTATACGTCCGGCGCGGTGTGTAACAAGTCTTCTGTCGCCGCTATGCTCGGCGTTATGGACAACGTTGCTCCCTTCCAGGGCGAAAACGAGTTTCCCGACGATGTTCCGTTCGATACCTATTTTGGGGAGCAGAAGCGTCGTGCCGAGGAGATGGCGCGCGCAGCAGCGGAGTATGCCGCGGCCCAACAGCAAAACGACTACGGCAACACCATCGAGTATGAAGAGCCTACCTACGCCGAGGATGAGTTCGGTCAGCCGATTGCTCCCGACGCTCAGGCCGAGCCCGAACAGGGTGAGGATTTCGACGAGCAGATCGAGGGCTTTGAGGGTGCATCTGCCGACGAGACGCTGATTGGCGCCATTGTTCCCGAGGATCAGAATCAGGCTGTCCAGGTCGAAGAGTTCAATGACGAGGTTCCCACTGCCGAGCCGGCGGAGGAGCCTGTCGCGGCCGAGCCCGAGCCCAGGCTCTATCGCAATGCCGCCGGCAACATCCGCTTTGGTTCGGATGCCATCCGTGCGCTCGGAATGCTTCCCGAGTCCTGCACGCTCGATTACGAGGAAGGCGAGGAGCCGACGTTTGAGCCCGAGCCTGCCCCCGTCGTGACTGCATCTGCGCCCGTTGTCGCCGTGGATGATGAGTCTGCCGCGGTTGCCGCTGCCGTTGCCGAGCCCGAGGCGGTGTCCGCGATCGATCCCGCGGCAGGACTGGACATTTTGGCTCCCGCCGCGCCGGCGCAAGACGTTACGGACGAGCCTGACGACGATTACGCTGAACAGCCGAGGCGCGTGTCTTACGAGAGCGATACTGATTTCTCGGCCGAGATTCCCGCGGCAACGCCCCATGCCGATATTGCATCCGCGTTCTCTTCGATTGGCGCCAGCGCTTCCAACTTCTTTAAGGGTGCGCTTGCAAAGGGCAGGAAATTTGTCGACGATTTCGAGGGGAAGCGCGCTGCCGCACGCGAGGCTGCCGAGCAGGAGGCTATCGCTCAGCAGCAGGCAGCCGAGGCGGCACGTGAGCGCGCGGCGCAAGAGTTCGAGCAGAACGAGGCTATGCAGTCCGTGCCTGTCGACGCCGCCGAAGCTACAACGTCCTTTGAGGCTCAGCAGCACGTCGATAGCACCATGTCGTTTGATGCCGCGCAGTTCGATTCCACGATAACGTTTGAAAAGCAAGGCACCGCGATTGCCGAGCCCCTTCCTGTTTCCGATGAGCAGGGCGACGCGGCAGACGATGACGAGCCTATTGATGCTGCCGAAATCCAAGATGTCGCCGGGCACGAGCCCGTCGAGGTCAACTGTGACGAAGAGCAATACGCGGCAGCCGATCAAGGTGATTCGACCGAGGTCGAGCAGGAGGAAGTGCCTGCGGTTTCCGAGGCTCCCGAGACAGATGGGTCGAGGCCTTACTCCACGCAGATTTTCACCATGCCGATCCCGAGTGGTTCCGGTGCCACGGTTGCCGATGTCGCTCCCACTCAGGACGAAACGGTCGATTCCCTTATGGCCCAGATTTCCTCCCAAGCATCGCCGCGTCCGCAGATGAATGTTCCCGATCCGGCGTCGGCACCGTCGCCTGCACCCTCCTCGTCTCCGCTGGCTTCGGTTCCCGATCCGTCGCTGCCGTCGATGAAGCAGACAAACGTTGCGTCTCGCACGTCGCTGTTCGACCTTCCCGATCCCTCCGCACAGGTCAACGACCCCTTTGCTACCGCTCAGGGTCCCGAACCCACATCGGCACCCGTTGCGCCTCCTATGCCCGTTGCGTCGGGCGCACAGCCGATCGAGACCATTTCGGCTCCCGCCCCTGCGGCACCTAAGTCTCGCAAGCGCGGCCTGGGCGGCCTGTTCGGTCGTAAAAAGAAAAACGAACAGGACAGCATGAGTGACTGGCTGGGCGTCGAAGACGATTACGATGCCAAGAAGTCCGGTCGCGGCATCGGTTCGTGGGATAATTTCGAGGACGATAACGATGGCTGGAAGGGCGGCGCTACGTCTTCCGACGGCGCTTCTTCCGAAGATATGCTCTCGGCTGTCGCCTCTATGGGCGACGATGAGCTGCTCGGTCACGATATCTGGTTTGTGGCAACGGGCGCCTCGGATTGTGATGGCTCCGGTATGAAGGCCTTCTTGGCTTCGCATCGCGATAAGCTCCGCGGCGTCTTCTTCATCAATCTTGAATCCGTCGGCGCCGGTAGGCTTTCGGTGGTGACGGTTGAGGGCGAACAGCAGCTGCTCAAGGGTGATCGCCGCATCATGAACCTGGTCAGCAAGGTGTGCAAGTCGTTCCATGTCGATTGTGGCGCGCTCGAGATGCCCTATGCCAAGACCGATGCCTACGCCGCGCTCGAGGCGAGCCGCCGAGCCCTCACCATCGCCGGCGTGGACGGCACGCGTCTGGCTTGCGCTCGTACCGAGGACGACCTGCCCCACAATGTCAACCCGACGAACATTGCCACGGTATCCGAGGTCGTGACCGAGGTTATCCGCCGTTCGTAGACGGAGCTCTAAGGAGTCAACGTGTTTTCGTATATTAAGCGCCATTGGCCTGTCTACGTGATTTTGACCTTGATTGCCATTGCGTTGGGGTTTGGAGCCGCCTATATCGTGGGCGCGAAGGGCTCGACCCCCGCCTCCGCAATCAGCGAAGAGGTGGAGCAAGAACAGAGCACGGGTGCCGATGGGATTCATGAGTCCGAGCAAGCAATCGTTGATGGTGGATCTTCGTCTGCAGAGTAGATACGGCGATTTAAATGATTGAAAGCGGGCGAGCCGGGGGACTGGCTCCCCCCC
>NZ_QSRV01000017.1:0-22855 GCF_003437235.1 Collinsella sp. TF07-1 | reverse complement strand
GCTCGCCCGCTTTTTCATCGCGCTAGCGCTTCTTTGGGATTGACCTAAGGCGAGCGAACCATAGGGCTGCGGCACCCGAGGTCAGGAGCGCGGTGATGCAAGCGGCGATGGGGGCTGATCCTGTTGCCGGTAGGTCCTGCGGTAGGGTACAGCGTTGAATGACACTGTCCTCGTCATGTGACTCAAGTTTATCGCCGCCGCCGTTGCGGCAAAGATCGACGCGTGCGCTGTTGGTGAGTGCAGTTTGGGGTGTATAAGCCGACGTTGCCTGCATGTGCACGACTGCGCCCCGAGCGTCTGTGCCAAGGATTGCTCTGGCATCGTCAAGGTCGTCGTGCTCATCTTTGAGATCATCGCGGGTCCAAGAATCCGTATCGCTTCGAGTCGTAAAGTCGGCGGCTGCTGCACCGTATTCAATGCGAATGCCCGTCACGACGGTATTGGATGCAAGGTCGAGTTCTTTCGCCTCGAGCGTGGTGGATTCCGTGGTCGAGACATCCGCCTTCCAGAGGTGCCAGCCGTCGTAATCGACGAGGCGGCAATCCTCACCCAGACTCTCTTTTACTTCGTCGGACTCAAGCCAAGGATTTTCGTGCCCATCGTCAAGCGTCGCGTTTGCCGGCTCATCGATGTCTGTCGAGTCCAACGGCGTCGTGCGATACCACACGTTGCACAGACCGTTGAGGTCGCCGATGGCGACGGGGGTTTCGATTGAGACGAATCTCGCCGTGCCGTCTTTGGCGCACTCAAGATCATCGGTAATCGTAAACTCATCAACCCAAGTAGCGGAATCGTTTCGAGCATCGATGGTATAGGAGAAAAGCCCATCCGTATTGGTTTGCATCGCGGCGCGGTTTTTTCCATCGCCGTTAGCCAACAGACCCTTCCCGATAGGTTGGACAAGTTCCTGACGCTTGTCGACCTGTCCTTTGATCTCGATGGGCGCATCCTTCATCGCGACGGATTGGACTTCTCCCGTATCCTTTATTTCAAACGTTATCTCCTCGGCAAGGTCATAGGTCCGCGGAGACATCGTTTCGCGCAACGAGTAGGTGCCGGGTGCAAGATGTTCGATGCGGTGCGGCTTGTCGGATGAGGTCCAGGAGTCTATTTCGGTTTTATCGGGACCATATAAGGTGAGTTGTGCGCCTTTCATTTCCTGCTCTCCGCTTGCATCGACCTTGGAGATATCAACCTTGGTGTAATCGTCGGATACGTTAAGCCGTGCTTCTACAACGGGTGTTTTCTGGTCGGCATAAGTAAGGTCGACAATATGGGATGTCCGATCGAGTAAGAAGCCTGCCGGCGCTTGAGTCTCGACAACCTCGTAGCGTGCGGTGCCAGATCCCAGCGGGAGGTCGTCTGCGCGTGCTTCTCCAGTTTCATCCGTCGTGACGGTAGCGACAGTCTCACCGTCAAGCGCGGCAATGCTACCGTCGGGGCGCACGATATCACCTGAGGCACGGATCTCAAAGATGGCGTCCGCGAGGCTGCTGCCGTCTACGGCATCGGTTTTAACGATCCTGATGTTTCCGGTCGCGGCGTGGTCATAATACGAGACGATTGCAACGGGCGTTAGGTTTGTATCGGCGGGTATGTTTACCTCGATCTCTTCGCCGACAAGATAGGGCTCTTTGGCCGAGGTTTCGCGTACATAATAGGTGCCCGGCACGAGCGATTCGGGCAGTGTGACGGTCCCGGTCGCGTCAGTCGTAAAGGTGTCCATTACGTTATGTGCTGGATACCAGCAAGTTTGTGAGACAGGTTCGTGATTGCTGTCGAGGAGTTGGAAGGTGAATCCGGCTAGTGGAACAGAAGCGCCTGTTTGGGCATCGCGTTTTACAATCTGGAGATGCGTCGACAGAGCGTGGTTGTCCACGATATATTGAAGCTCGGCGCCGTCGGAAATCTGATTGGCCCCGACGGTCCATTCCCCTGCACGTTTAAAACCCTCGGGGACGGTTTCCGGAACCTCGCGAACCGTGTAGCCGGCGCGGTCGTATGGGATGGCTCCGTGGACACCGGCGGGTCGCTTGCCTGCGCCAAACCATGCTTCTGACTGATCTTTGGTGGAGGCAAAGCCATAGATGTTTGTGGTCAGTGTGCCAACAACCTGCTGAGAGCTGTTGCTGACAACCTCAAAGACAACACCTCCCGCCGGCTGCTCCAGGCCGGATTGGTCGCTATTGCCGTAGTCCTTGAATTTGGAAATCTCAAGGTCAAACGCAATGGGGATATCGGAAACGCGAGATTCGATCTCGACCACGCCTGAATCGCCGAGCTGGTCGGCTCCAACGGTATAGGTCCAGCTGTCGTTGGATGGCAGGTAGCCCTCGGGGGCTTTTGATTCGTAGATGGTAAAGGTTCCTAAGGGGACATCGGCGAGAGTGGCCCGACCGCTTTCGTCGGTCGTGAGGATTTGCGCCCATCCAGGGGTTGATTGTGATACGCACACGAATTCTGCTCCTGCGAACGAAGCTCCAACTTGGGGGCCTGCATTCGTCGCGGCATCGAGCTTTGCGATGCGCAAGGTAATGGTGCCAGGTTGTTCATCAATGGCGACCCGCCCGCCGTCATTCCCCGTGGTAAAGGCAATACGATCGTGGCGGGGGACATAGCCGGCCGGCGCCTTCGTTTCAACTAGGTAGTATGCCGTGTTGGGCAGAAGTACTGCCTGCGCTCGACCGTTGCTGTCCATCTGGACGGTGCCGACACGCGCGCCGCTGGCGCTCTCAAAAACATCGAATGTTGCCCCGTCAAACTCATAGGTATTGTTTCCGCTGGTAATGGCAGCGTTTGCAGACTGCTTTTGGAAGGAAACAGAGACCGTCGGCAGTACATAGAGCATGTCTTGACGTTTGCTGCCGCCCGATACGGTTCCTAAATAGCGCCGCGCGCGGTGCGGAGCGGCTTTGATGCTTCCTGATTTTGCGCTGTCGTGGAGCCATCGCGCAGCCGCCACGACTTCATCGTCGGCGGTAAAGTGCCCACTCTTGGTTTTGCCCTGAGCGGTCGTGTAGGAGTAGGTGCCGTCGACATGGGTAGTGCCGTTGAGCATCCATACGGCAAGCTGGGTGGCGGCGCGGGCGCGATCGGGTGAAAGATGGTAAGCGCCAAACGACGTGGCGGTAGGATATCCGTGACAAACGATTGCCGCGAACTCGTCGTCGAGCCACACCCAGCCTTGATCAAAGTTGAGCCATGGGCCGCCCGGCTTGGTGGGGCCGGGGCGCTCCTGGTTCATGCAGTAGGCAATCGAGGCGTCTTGAGCTTCATACTTGCCGATAAAGAAGGGCCCACAATCATCGCTAATAGTGCGGAAGCCGAGCTGGTCGTAGCCATCGACGGCAAATGCGGCTCCCGGTGCCAGGCAGCCGAAAAGCAGGAAGAGGAGCAGGAGCAGCGGACCTGTTGCGATTGCGCTGTGGACAGAGTGCGTGGGTGCGTTGGACATGGCTGCTCCTTATCCCTCGTGCGCCGCACGGGGAGGCCGCGGCGCTTGGGATGAGGCTACCGCCATGGTTCATGCGGGTAGGTACCAGAAGCTGACCAAAAGCTTGCCCGATTTCTGACAAATCGAGCCCAAATACAACAATCAGATAAAAGTGCAGGTAGAAGATAGGGAGAACAGGAGGTCAAAGGTCCTCGTCTCCACAATTGACATGTTTTCCAAACGAATCTCCACAGCTAAAACAAGCATCGACACCCTTGTATCGAACAAGACAACCGCGTTATACTAGCCAACACACAAGCGGGCATCGCCAAGTGGTAAGGCATCAGCTTCCCAAGCTGACACTCGCGGGTTCGAGTCCCGTTGCCCGCTCCAGTTAAGAGCACAAGCACGGCACCATCACGGTGCCGTGCTTTTTTCAATAAAGTGCTGGGATTCGAACCCGACAGGGTGCGAGCGTTAATCAAATGTCCAAGTGTGAATTCTCACACTATGCCGTTAACCAACTTACTACGATACGCGTTGCATTTTGTTTGTGTTGAGGCTATAGGCTTAACGGCGGTTAAAAGGTCGCCTCACTAGGTGTTGGAGACAACCTTCTCGATGGCGATATCGACCTGCTCCTGTGCCAGCTTGGTAGCCTCGTTCTCAAGTTGGTCAGCCTTGGCCGAGGTGCTCACGCTCCTGTCCATAAGGTCGGCGATGGCAGATTCGACGTCCGCGCCAAGACGGGGAACGCGAATTTTTTTGATATCGATAGGGCTAAGTTGAGGCACCGAGGTTCCGTATGCGCAACGAACGACCGACGGCCTGCCAACGGTGGGACTGTTCAGAAAAGCAAGCAGGTAGCCAGTTCGAATCTTTGTAACGTCGGGATAGATTCTCAGCAGATGGTTGCTGCCAAACATTCCCTCATGATTCTCCGTGAGCAAAAGAGCTCGTCCTAGGATGCCGTACTTTTGACCAGAACATGCCATGACGAGAGTTCCCGGCTTTAGGATGTAACGCTCCCAGTTTTTAATGAGCTTGGCGTAAACAAATTTTGTCGGTTGAGTGTTAACGTCAAAGACCTCGGACACACCCACAAAGGGAACGTTGGAATCGCCATAAAACCGCTTGAAGCGAGGAAGCTCTTCGACGTCCTCTACAAGTTCAGCAAGTGGCGCATACTCCATTACGTCAACCAATGAGTCTACGGCGCTTATAGAGCCGGCATAACTGTCAGCATCAAGGCGCGATCTGTTGTCAATAACTTTGGATAAACTCACCACGCATGTTCCTGCAGGACTTTCTGCCTCACAAGCAATACCGACCTCCTTCTCCAACAGCTTAAACGCCCCGTCCCGCAGCTTCCAGGCCTCGCCGCGCAGGCGCACAGCCTCGGCAGCTTTGTCGCCGATGGCTTTGCGCGTGGCCGCATCGGGCATGATGACCGGAAACTCGTTGGCGTGGGCCACCTCGATGTGCTTGATCATGTGACCGTACTGAGACGCTCGTGCGATCTGCTTGAAGAAGTCCGTCTTCATATACGCGTAGAGCCAGCCGTACTCGTCTTGGTCCTTCGGCTCGATGCGCAACAGGTCGTCCGTGATGACCTTGTTCAGGTGATGCGGGTACACGGCGGTAACGTTGCCCACCACGCCCGAGCGCGAAAGCAGCAGCCAATCCTGATTGACGAATCTAGAATCAGCCTGGGGCACGAAAGGCGCGGCGAGCCACTTCCTCACTCGGGGAAAGTCCTCGAACACCTGGCCGGCGGTAAAGAAGGGTAGCCCTTTGCCTTCCGGCACGGTATACCCCGTCAGTCTGCTCGGCTGCCAAATGTCGGTAAGGTCACCGAGCCTCTTGTGGTTGTCGCACTGGTTGGCAAGGCGTACGAAGCCGTACCCGTCGCGCAGGTAGGTTGACGCCTCGAGCCTCACGTCGCCGCCCAGCACGGTGGAAAGTCGGACGCTCTTCACCAAAGGCGCGATCGTCATTGGTCTCGCCTCCATTCAAAGAAGGCGCCGGCGATCGCCATCGTCTCGTCGTCCACCACGCGCTCCTTCGAGGTGTGGCTGCTCTCCTCTTCGGAGCCCACGTTGCCCGTCACCGCGGTGGTCTGCTCCTGCACAATGGGGTAGCCGTCATCGTCGCGTACATAGGTGGTCTGACCACGCTTGTCGTGCCCTACGTGGTCACAGATGGCCATAAATATCTTGTAATCCTGGAAGGTACCGTCCTTGCAGTATGCCTCTTCCTCACTGTCCCAGCGTCTCAGCACAAGGACGGATGTCTGCACGCCCACGTTGGGTTGGAACGCATCCGGGTGCATGTCTACCGAACCCAGGATCTGCGCATGGCGCAAAATCCACTGGCGCACGTAGCCCAGACCCGGGTTGCCCAGGATGCCGTTGGGAATGACGAGCGCCGCCACACCCACGCCGGGCTCAAGCAGGCGGATACACCGCTCGATGAAGAGGATCTCGGGCGGCTGAGATGAGAAGAGCTTGGGTTCCATGCTCCACTCGGCATCTTCCTCGGACCACGACCAGGTGTGTCCAAGGTCGAAGGATTCCAGAATCGCCGGGTCTTCGATAGGAATCTTGGAGCCAAAAGGTGGGTTGGTCATAATCGCCGTAACGCCGTGCCCCGGCTGCAGCGCCTTATTTGCCGCAATGTCGGCGGCGTCCAGGCGCAGCGCCTTTTGCAGTTTGGGTTCAAAGCCCGAGAACGGCTCGAGCGAGTTGGCGTGGAACAGCTGTCCGGTGCCGTCGTTGTTCATAACCATATTCATCTTGGAGGCACGCACTAGGATGGGATCAAAGTCGATGCCCACGATATGCTTGGACAGGAACTCGCGCTTGCGCGCGATCAGAGCCTCTTGCTTGGCTGCTTTGCTGCGCCCGCTCACCTCGACGGAGTCTCTGATCTTCTCAAGCACGTAATTCATGGCCGTGACCAAAAAGCCGCAGGTGCCCATGGCGGGGTCGAGGATGACGTCGTTTTCGGACGGGTCGACCATCCGCACCATCATGTGGCACATGTTGCGCGGCGTGAAGAACTGGCCCTTGTCACCACGCAGGTTGGAGCCCACGATTGTCTCGTACGCGTGGCCCTTAACGTCCACGTCGCTCTCGAGCAGGGAATACATTTGCAGCTGCGCCACGATGTAGGCGAGCACATCGTCGGTTAATGCGATGCGCTCGTCGGCCTTGAAGATGGTCTCGTACGACTGCTTGACGTTTCCAAAGAGTGCCTCGATGCGCTTGCGGCACTTCTTCTTACCCGCGGCGCCCTGGCGCTCGGTTGGCGTGATGTAGAACGTTGGCGTCTCGGAGTCGCGCTCATCCTGGATTTTGCAGAAGATGATCTTGAGCAGTTCAAGGAATGCCTCGGCCTTTTGGATGCCTTGGTTTCCGGCGATGTAGTTGTGACAGCGGCGGAACGAGTACAGCAGCGAGTCACTGGCGGCGGGGCGCAACTGGTCGAAGCGCGGCGCGTCGTCGGGTACCTCGCCACCAGCATGTGGCAGATCGGGCACGGCCTCGGGGCCGCGCTTGCCGGCATCGTCCACCACGTAACGGAAGGTAAGCAACTCGTCGCCGTTGGTCCACATGCCATAGGTCGAGTTCATGCAGGCAGACGCATAGGAGTGCATTTGATCTACGCCGTCTTTTTTGCCTTTGGCCTTGGTCTTGGGGTCTTTGCACTCGACGATGATGTGGATGTTTTCCTGGGTGTGCGCTTTTCCCGGCTCCCAGATGGCGACGTCGACCGCTTTTCGGTTGCTGCCGAACTTGATCGACTCCTCGACCCCGATCTGCTCCTTCTTGTAACCGTACTCACGCACGAGGGACTTTAGGATTTCCTGGCGCACTCGCTCCTCGGGGGTGTCCCTGCGCTGCGTCACGCCGTCGATGAAGTCCAGTATAGTCTCCGGCTGGATGACCGAAGTCTTGCTCACTTGCGACATTACGATTCCGTCCTTCCAACCTTGGTGTTGGTATCAACGCGTGCGGGGCCGCCCGATGCGACGCCCATCTCGCGGCTAATCAAATCTTTAAGAAATCCCTGCTTGTTTTCCTGTGCGGAGAGGAATGACCAAATCTCCTCTTCGGCGGGATAGAACCGCAGACAGAACTGCTGGGTCTTGTCGTGCTTGTACTTACGATCGGCTCGCTTCTGAGCTTCTGACGGCATGGCACCTCCCAAGGACATAGCTTAGCCATAATAGGAATTAGTATAGGTCTACACCTATATGTAGACAAGCAAAATATCACGAATCAGCAGGTAAAGGATGATTTTTAATTAAAGAAATAGAAGCCAACAAATGTAAAAACGGCCTCTAAGACATTGGACGTTTTTACGGTTGAGGAAGGTGGAGCTTGAGAAATGATCCGCCATGAGCGCTCCCTGCCGCTCGTGCATGGAGTGGCAGGGAACTATTTTTGTTGTATGAGACTGCCGTCTCGCAAGGTTGCAATGCCCGATTGGATGTCGACTTCAGTTGGATCAACCATATGCGCTGTTGCCTGACGCTGCGCGATGCCAGACGACGGAGGATGCGTCCTATCACGACTGGTAGTCAGGCACATTCTGGGCTAGTTGCGAACTTGGCTTGGAATGTGCCTGTTTGGCAGAATCGAAATCGCGAGCCATATCACTCGACTATGTGCCACTCAGCTGCCGAAGTGCTTCCAGCGTTGGTGATGCGGCCAGCTTTCCGTAGGCTTTGGAGCAGATAGCTTACATGGTCGCCTTTTTGCTTTGCCGTAAGGTCTGCCGGCAAGGCATGATCCAGCCCTGCGATAATCTCCGCTCTTGAACATGGGCGCACGCGCAGGAGCTCCAAGATCAACTCCTTGAAGACGCTATTGTCTACGCCCTTGTTTCGCACATACTCGCTGTGGGCACCGGTGGCTGCTGCCACCTCGGCTGAGACCGTCAGTTTGGGGTAACGGCCCCTAACGAGGCCTTGTTCGTGAAGCAGACGTGACTGTTCCTTTGTGACGGGTAGTCCCTTCTGAACGAGGTCCAACAGCAGTACTGTCACCAAATCAAGATTTCGATTGCTTGCGAGAAGTCGAGAATAGTCCTCGTTGAGAACCGTACCGTACAGCGTTACGGCAACGCGCCCAATCTCAGATAGATCGTAGGTGGGCATTGGTAATAGGCGGTTGCGCTGAATATCGAAGACGTTGCGAATGCCTATGGCGTTGCGGTCCATCATGCCTGTTTTGTTCATAGCGCTTGAAAGCAGGGGGTTACGGTAGTAGGGCGGCTTGTAGCCGCTCGCGAGCGCGTTCTCTATCGTCTCGGGGATAAAGGCACCCTCGTTCTTGAATATAAGCTTGTCCTCATACTCAAGGACATTGATCTTTCCTGACATCCTGAAATCTTGATGCGCAATAGCGTTGTGGAGAAGTTCTCGAATGACTTCGGGACTGTAGCGATGCGCTTCGGTGGGAAATAGCGTCTCTTCGCGGTCGAAGAAGCGATACTTTTCGTTTCTTATCTTTCCCAGGATACGATCGACCTGCAGAATGAAGGGCGGCTCAAAGTGTTCATAGGCCATAGTGGAGCCGTCGCTCGCGTAGAGCGTCCAAGTGATGCGCGGCTCAATGCCACCCAGAAAGACACTCGATTCCGGTTTGCCCAGAAGAACGAGCGCCGCATTGCTCACGTGGCCGTGGATCACAAGCGCCATCTTGCTAAGGATAGATTCTTCGTCGAGGCTACTAACGGCAGGCTGGCTTTCTCCGAACTTTTCGACGAATTTGGAGCATGCAAAGCTAACTGCATCTGGATCAAGGTCACCGAAGTTTGCCTCGTAGGCAATCTGGCGCGACCAGTCGGGCCGGCTCTGCCCGTAAATGGCGTCGAGTTTGAACTTGGGCATCTCTACGAGGGACTCATTCTCTCGTGACCAAGGGATTCCGTGCCAAGTCGTTGGCGTTGCGAAGCTGCCAGCCGGTATCTGGAAAGCAATGACTCTTTTGTCATCAACCTCAAACTCGTAAATCTCTTCGAAAGTCATGCCGTTGTTGGTGTATTGGGCGATTTCGTGCTTTAGGCGTCGCAGGCCGACACTTGGCGATTGGGGTTCTTTACGGTAGGCGGTTCCCTTTATCTTGCGGTCGTTTGAAATGCCAAAGAAAAGCCATCCGCACTCTGCCTTGCGTAAATTGGCCTCGTTGCTGAGGGCGGAGAAATACCTGCCAATGTCCTCGAAGTCATAGTTCTGCTTTGCTGCCTTGTATTCGACGACCTCGGTCTCGACGTCTGCAATGATGCGCAGAAGTAGGGAGGGCATTTCGCTCGTTTTCCGTATCATGACACTCCATATAATGTAATTTTATCCGCAACTAATGTAATTATATCTCCTGTTACATTAGCCGCCCGTGCATAAGGCTGTAGGCCGACTGTAAGGTCATATATTTCAGTGCATATAATGTCTGTACTTTTAATTTACCTCGCAGATTAGCTGCCAGGGGAAACGGAAAATAATGTGTCTTCTTCTAATGTAATTTCGCATGTAGCTTCGCGGATAACGCGTGAAATTACATTAGTACACGGAACTATTGCCGCCTGCTGCGGTGACGCTGCTGTCCATCTTCGTTGCCCGCTCCAATTCCAAAATGTTAGGTTCATGCCTGCTGCCCATACTTGCACCTGCGCACGGTACAATGGTTGGGTTACGACCAACGTGCCAATAACCAAAAAGGAGCCGCTATGATCGATCGCTATACCCGCCCGGAGATGGGACACATCTTCTCCCTCGAGAACAAGTACGCCATTTGGCAGGAGATCGAGGTTCTGGCCTGCGAGGCCCAGGCGGAGCTCGGTAAGATCGGTATTTCCAAAGACGAGGCCCAGTGGATCCGCGATCATGCCAACTTTGAGAAGGCGAAGGTCGATGAGATCGAGGAAGTCACGCGCCACGACGTCATTGCCTTCCTGACCAACATGAAGGAATACATCGATGCCGATGTTCCCGAGGGCGACCCCAAGCCCAGCCGCTGGGTTCACTATGGCATGACCAGCTCCGATCTGGGCGACACGGCTCTGTGCTACCAGCTCACCCAGGCCTGCGACTTGATCATCGAGGACGTCAAGAAGCTCGGCGAGATTTGCAAGCGTCGCGCCTTTGAGGAGCGCAATACGCTCTGTGCCGGCCGCACTCATGGTATCCACGCCGAGCCGATGACCTTCGGCATGAAGTTTGGCTCTTGGGCCTGGGAGCTCAAGCGCGATCTGGATCGTCTTGAGGACGCCCGCAAGAATGTTGCCTTCGGCGCCATCTCGGGCGCTGTCGGCACCTACAGCTCCATCGAGCCGTTTGTCGAGGAGTATGTCTGCGAGCACCTGGGCCTGGTTCACGACCCGCTGTCCACGCAGGTTATTAGCCGCGACCATCACGCCTATCTCGCCGGTGTTCTTGCCACCACGGCGGCCACCTGCGAGCGCATCGCTACCGAGGTTCGCAATCTGCAGAAGACCGATACCCTCGAGGCCGAGGAGCCGTTCCGCAAGGGTCAAAAGGGCAGCTCCGCCATGCCGCACAAGCGCAACCCCATCACCATGGAGAAGGTCTGCGGCCTGTCGCGCGTCGTGAAGGCCAACGCGCAGGTTGCCTTCGACAACGTCGCCCTGTGGCACGAGCGTGACATTTCGCACTCCTCTGCCGAGCGCGTCGCCCAGGCCGATAGTTTCATCGCGCTCGACCACATGTTCCAGTGCCTCATCCGCGTTATCGACGGCCTGCAGTTGTATCCCGCTCGCATGATGGCCAACCTCAACAAGACACGCGGCCTCATTTTTTCCTCCAAGGTCCTGCTGGCCCTCGTCGACACGGGCATCACCCGCGAGGACGCGTACGCCATTGTGCAGGAGAACGCCATGGCAACCTGGCACGAGGTACAGGATTGCGTCTCCGGCCCCACCTTTAAGGAGCGTCTCGAGGCTGATCCGCGCTGCACCGTCAGCCAGGAGAAGCTCGACGAGATCTTTGATCCGTGGGACTTCCTCACCCGCATCGACACGGTCTTCGATCGTCTGGAGCAGCTGAGCTTCGAGTAGGGTTGACCTAATTCGACCGCCTGCGGATGCATTTCAACCATTGGCGCCTTGCCCGTCTTGGGCGAGGCGCTTTTTTTACTGTCGCATATGCGCCCGGGTAATAAAATGAACTCCGACTGCTGTTTCGATGAAAGGGGGCACGTGCCCAGACGCATCAAGCGGGCCACCATCGTCTCGTTTACGCTCATACTCCTTGTTGCCGTCTGTGCGGGCGCCCTGACGTATACCGTTCGAAGCAGTTCTTCCTCCTCGAATGAAGCCGATAGAGATCTCCCGGTGCTCAAAATCGGCGTTACGGATAACGACCCCTATGTGTATGTCGATACCACGGGCGATTACGCCGGTATCGATATCGACATCGCCCGCGAGGCCTGCAAACGTGCGGGGCTCAAGCCACAGTTTGTCGATATTGACTGGAACGATCGCGACCGGCTGCTCAAAAACGGTGATATCGATTGCCTGTGGTGTGACTATTCTCCCTGTTATCGCGAGGATAAGTATTACTGGACCGAGCCGTATCTAACCGTGACGGTCTCGGTTGCCGCCAAGAAAACGAGTGGCATCAAGTCCTTGGCACATCTCGATGGAAGTAAGACCATTGCGGTGATTGCGGGTTCGGTGAGTGAACGCCGATTGCTTGCGGGGGATTTGGGGGTCTCGTCGGACGTTCAAATCAAATCATATGGCTCTGCCGAACTCTGCAAAGCCGCTCTAGTCAAAGGGTACGTTGACTGCTGGATGGCGGATGTCCAGTCGCTTGACCGACTCGTTGCTCAGTATCCCGGCGTTTACCGTGTGTTTGCCGACAATGTTATGACGGTTGACCTGGGTGTCGCGTTTGATGACAGCTATGAAGGATCGGTCGTAAAGGATCTCAATACCGCGCTGTTCGACATGGATCGAGATGGCACGATTGACCGTATTGTGGGCAATTACAAGACAGGAGCGACGACGGGCGGGCAAGGAGGAAATTCATGACAACTGATGAGCACCGCTTGAGTCGAAAGACTCTGAACGTCATAGCTGCCAGCGTTATTGTCAGCGCCGTCTTGTTAGGCCTGTTGTATACGGTTGGAACCCATCGCTGCCTCGAAAAAACGCTTGGGTTTGGCCAAGAAACCATGGTGTTTTTGGAGAACGCTTGCGAAAAATATGACCGCTACGAACAGGGGAGAAAAACCGAGGCGACGCACGATTTGCTCGCCGCGGTCGAATCGTTTGTGACGTTCCTGTCCTCTGATCGCGTTGAGGTTAACGACGATCTTATCGAGCAATTTGTCCATGCCGAGAACCTTTCGGGGCTGATGGTCATGGACTCCGATGGCCATATGGCTGCCCACTACGACATCGATGGTCGCGATCCGCTCATGTTGTGGCGAGATGAGTTGGCCTGTTCGCCGGTCGCATCGATGTATCAAGGTTCCAAAGTGACCTACTCAACTGTCGATGAGCGCCGTGGTGTCGTTTTTGCCGTCTGTGCTGTTCCGTATGGCGACGGCGTTGCCCTGGCATACCGCTCACTTGTTTCCGATACGGCGGACGACTATTCATATGCCATAGCCGACGTGCTTTCGAACAGTACCTTCCACCAGGGTCCCACGGTGCTTGTTATGGAGGATGCGGAGATTGTCTCATCCAACAGTGCCGATGCTGACGTGTCGCTCGCCCGACTCCTCACCAGCGTAGGAGTTGAGTGGAAAGACGACGGCCTGACGCGCATCGAATATCGAGGAGACGAATGGTATGCCGTGCGTGCGGCATATAAGGACTACCGCCTGTTTGCGCTATATCCCAAATCTGAGGTCATGTCTGACAGGATTTCATTTGTCGCCGTCGGCGTCTTGGTGTGTCTTGCGTTTTGGGTCGTGGTGCTGTTGGCTCGAAATATCGTTGACCACCGCAATTTGGTCGAAAAGGATAAACAGCTCGGCATTATCAATGCCATAAGCGCCATCTACGATTCGACCTTCCTTTTGCATCTCGACACCCTCGAGATCGAGGGGATCAATATGTCGCCGGCGATAGCGAAAATATTTGCCGAGCACAGCGAGGCATATGACTTTATGGACACGGTCTGCCGGGATATCGTGAGCCCCGAAAGCCGCGAAGCGGTTGTGGGACTCGTAGATATAAGTTCGCTTCGTGAACGTATGGAGGGCGTACCGTACTTGGCTGCCGAGGTGCGAGATTGTCGAGGCGCTTGGTACTCGCTACAGGTTGTCCCCCAGCATCGCGATGAGCAAGGCCGGCTGGAGTCGGTCGTCGTGGCGACGCACAACATATCGATGGTCAAGCATGCCGAGGAGCTGTCATATCAAGACAAACTGACGGGGCTTCGCAACCGCAACTATCTTGAATCGCGCGGAGATAGCCTGGTAAACGAGGACTTGCCCGTGAGCGTGATTATGTTGGACTGCAATTATCTCAAGCGGACCAACGACATCTATGGTCACGAGATGGGGGATGAACTGCTGCGACGGACGGCGTCCGTGCTGCGGCGGGTGGCTGGTGCGGATTATCTGCCGATGCGCCTTGGCGGCGACGAGTTTTTGCTGGTTTGCCCCCATACTGACAACGAGTCTGCGCTCGGGCTGGAACAGGATCTTCGTCTCGGTCTTGCCGCGGTAAGCGATGAGGTCCTGACGGTCAGCGCATCGATTGGCGTGGCGACCGTCGAGACGGCTGGAAATACGCTGGCCGATGTATATCGTGTCGCCGACCACAATATGTATCGGGAGAAGCGCACGGTCCACGCACAGGGTGCGGACTGCTAATCTTGCCCCCGCGAGTCCATGCATCGTAGGATGTTGAATCGGTGCTTGCGATAATAAGTCGGCCCAGGCGGGGATAATAGACGTCTGAAATTTCTTTCTGAGAGGGGATCTCAATGATTAGTTTTGACTACAAGCCGCAGGGTGTATGCTCTCGCAATATTCACCTCAATCTCTCTGACGATGGCAGCAAGGTGCTGGGCGTTGAGTTTACCGGCGGCTGTGACGGCAATCTCAAGGCTATCTCCAAGCTGGTCGAGGGCGCTCCTGCTGATCGCGTAATCGAGGTTCTCGCCGGTAATACCTGCGGTATGAAAAAGACCTCCTGCGCCGACCAGCTTACACGCGCTATCGAGGCCGCTCGCGCCGAGATCGCCTAATGGGTATCGCCGACCACATCAAGAATGGAATATCGCGCCGTGGCTTTGTGCTCGGCGGTGCTGCCGCGGGCGCTGCCACGGTGCTTGCCGGTTGCTCGAAAAAAACGGGCACCAGCGACGGTGCCGCCGGCGAGCCGCAGGTTATCAAGGACGATTCGAAGATTGTCTCGATCACTGATGAGTACGAAGCTGTTGATATCGATCTTGAGCCGGCGGCGTCGTGGACGCTGCCGCTGGGCACGCTGCTGTACTACTGCGATGGCGACTACGCTGCCGCGATGATGGCGCCTGCTTCTGCCCTGCATGCCAATACGCTTGGTGTGCTCAACCTGGGCGATGGCTCGCTTACCACACTTATCGAGGATCCTATCGAGGGCACGGGATATGCTTTTTACGATGTCCGTGCCGGCGATGGCGTGTTTGCGTGGGTTGAGATGAACTTTGCCAATTCATCGTGGAAGCTCTACGCTCAAAATCTGTCGGGCGCTTCGCTCTCTGGCGACGTGGCTGAGCTCGATCGAGGTGGCAAGGACTATGATCCGCCCCTGTTTACGGCGTTCGGGTCATCGGTCATCTGGTATAAAATGCCTTCGGCAGGCGGCAATAAAACGAGTAGTGATTCGTTTTGCTATCGTCGCTCGCTTGATGAATCCAAGGCCGAGGTAATTTGGAAATCGATGGGCCGCTTTGCATCGGCCCCGCGCGCGAGCGACGGCATTTTGACCATCTCGCCGCGTGTCCGCAACGACGAAGGCGTCTACTATGGCATAACGGCAATCGATCTGACCGATGGCAACAACACCAAACGTGCCCAGCTAGTCCTTCCCTCGTCAGTCTCGCCTTTCGAGGCCGTATATATGGGCGATACCTTCGTGTTTTCTATCGAGGCGACCTATAGTGACGTGGGCAGCCTGGGCAACATGGGCACGTATATCGGTAATGAGGGAGGGCCATACCTCTTTCTGTCCCGCGAGCCGCTCGCATGTGCTGCCGGCAAGAAGAATAAATATCTCGTTAAGGTACAGGCATCGCATTTTCTCATCGACACCTCTGCCAAGACCTATGGCTCGCTGTTGTCGCCCGACCGCGCTTTGGAATATGGCGATTATCCAGCTACGGCGGGAAAATCGGACTCATTCCTTACGTACGCCACGGTGCGCAACAGCCAGGGTATACCCGAGACGGTCACCGCACGCCTATTCTCTCTTTAAGCTTAGAGGGGTTAAAAAGGCGCCAACAGGGGAATAAACGCGTTGTAATTGTGAGTACCGCCCGCCGAGCTGCCGCGTCATAGTGGCATCCGGCGGGCTCAGGTGCGTTAAAATGGGCTTGTTCTTAGCTGATTGAGACAGGGGGGCCGTGTTATGGCTTCAGATGCAAAAAAGATTCTGCTGGTCGAGGATGAGAAGGCAATCCGTGACGCCGTCGCTGCCTATCTCGAGCGCGAAGGCTACTGGGTTGTGGGTGTCGGCGACGGCCAGTCCGCGATCGAGGAGTTCGAGAAGCATCAGTTTGACCTGGTCGTGCTCGACCTTATGCTCCCCAAGATCCCCGGCGAGCGCGTTTGCCGCACCATTCGCGATACCTCGGATGTCCCCATCATCATGCTGACTGCCAAGGGCGAGATCGAGGACCGTATTATCGGTCTTGAGCTCGGCGCCGACGACTATCTGATTAAGCCGTTCTCGCCGCGCGAGCTTGTCGCGCGCGTACGCGCCTTGTTCCGCCGTGCCCATCAGGCCGACGAGCCAGCCGTCGAGGTACTCGACTTCGGCGATCTGGTCATCGATATCTCGGGCCACAAGATTTTGGTCGAGGGCAAGGAAGTCGACCTGACGGCTTCCGAGTTTAAGCTGCTCACCACGCTTGCCCGTCACCCCGGTCGCGTCTACAACCGCATGGAGCTGGTCGAGAAGGTGCTCGGCTACGACTTTGAGGGCTATGAGCGCACCATCGATAGCCACGTGAAGAACCTTCGCGCCAAGCTGGGCGATGATCCCAAGAAGCCCAAGTGGCTCTACACCGTCCACGGTGTCGGCTATCGCTTCGAGGCTCCGGCCAAGACCGATAAGTCGGACGAGAAATAGGGAAATCACATATGACACCTGCGCGCTTTGAAATCGGACAAAAGCACAAGCAGGAGAGCGAGGCGGGTTCCAAGGCTAGTTGGAACACGCCTCGTTCCGATTCACGGCCAACGATGAGCTATCCCTCGCGCATGGCACTTGCTTTTGCTCTGACATCGCTCATGACGGTATTGGTGCTGGTGGGCGTGGTCTCTGTTGTGTGGGGCACGGTCTTTTCGGATTACACGCGCTCCAATATCGTCGAGATCGCCAATTCTGCTGCCGAAAAGCTTGCGACGTCGTATGAGGAAAACGGCAACTGGACTGCGGGCGAGCTGCGCACGGTCGCGACATCGAGTTTGGTATCCGACGACCTGAGTATGCAGGTCGTCAACAAGAAGGGCGTTGTCGTCTATGACGACTCATGGCCTTCGGCAAGCGCGACCGCCGATGTGCGCGAGAGCGAATCGGCGTCGAGCAGCTCGAGCGGTAAAAAAGCATCGCATAGCCCGGTCTCGTCTGCTCCAACCGACTCCGATAGCGTTGCCAACGTCGAAATCATAACGTCTTCGGGCGAGCATGTCGGACAGGTAAAGCTATGGGCCATCGGCTCCGATGCCTTGCTCACCAAGGCGGATTCTGCATTTAGGGAGAAGACCTTTAACGCCATGGCCCTCGCCGCGGTTGTTGCAATCTGCATTTCGGTCGTTATCGGATCGCTCGTGTCGCGCATGCTCACCAAGCCGATTCATCGTATTACGAGCACGGCCAAGCAAATTCGCGATGGCGATCTGTCCGCTCGTACTGGTTTGCGCGGTGATGACGAGATTGATCAGCTGGGTGAGACCTTCGATGAGATGGCCACTTCGCTCGAGAAGGATATGAAACACGAGAAGCGCCTGACCTCAGACGTGGCTCACGAACTTCGTACTCCGCTTATGGCCATGCTCGCGACAGTCGAAGCCATGCAGGATGGGGTGTATCCCACCGACGACGAGCATCTGGAAACCGTTGCATCCGAGACACGTCGCCTGGCCCGTCTGGTGCAGCAGATGCTCGATCTATCGCGCATGGAAAACAGCACAGCGCCGCTCAACCTTGAGCCGGTGGACATGGTTCCCTTCGTGCGTTCCATCGTCAACGCCCAGGAGCGCCTGTTTGTTGACCGCGATCTGCGCTTGCGCTTTGCAGATGAAACCCAGGGTCACGACGATGTCGTCGAGGCCGATCCCGACATGATCACGCAGTGCGTCATCAATCTCATGAGCAACGCCATGCGCTACACCCCCGAGGGCGGTTGGGTCGTGGTGTCGGTGCTCAGTGACCGCAAGCATGTCAGTATTGCTGTTTCGGATACCGGCATCGGTATTGCCAAGGACGATCTGTCGCGCATCTTTGGTCGTTTTTGGCGTGCCGACGCCAGTCGCGCCCGCGAGGCGGGTGGCCTGGGCGTGGGCCTCGCCGTGACTAAACAAATCGTCGAGCGCCATCATGGCTACATTTCCGTGGAGTCGGAGCTTGGAAAGGGTACGACTTTTACAATTCATCTGCCTCGCGAGCACACGGCGGACGCGGCATCTACTACAATGGAGCACTAGCTTTTCGCTATTCGGTGAAGGAGGGGTTTCGTCCCTGCCGCTCCGAGTTTGCGAAAACGTGCGGGAAAGAACCCGCATTACTGTCGTATTTTGGTAAGGAGTGACTCACGTGACAACGATGGAGCGTCGTCCAGATTCCCGTGGCAAGGTTCGTGATATCTACGATGCCGGTGAAAACCTGCTGATGGTCGCCACCGACCGCATTTCTGCGTTCGACTTCATTCTTCCCGACGAGATTCCGTTTAAGGGAGAGGTGCTCAACCGCATCTCGGCATTCTGGTTCGATAAGTTTGCCGACATCGTTCCCAACCACCTCGTTTCCATCGACCCGGCGGATTTCCCTGAGGAGTTTGCTGAGTATCGTGACTACCTCGCCGGCCGCGCCATGCTGGTTAAGAAGGCCCAGACGATTCCTATCGAGTGCATCGTCCGCGGCTATCTGACCGGTTCGGGCAAGAAGACCTACGACGAGAACGGCACCGTCTGCGGCATCCAGCTGCCTGAGGGCCTGACCGAGGCTTCCAAGCTTCCTGAGCCGCTGTTCACGCCGTCCACGAAGGCCGAGATCGGTGACCACGACGAGAACATCTCGTTCGAGCGTTGCTGCGAGATCGTGGGCGAGGACATCGCCACGCAGATTCGCGACCTTTCCCTCAAGATCTACAAGGCCGCTGCCGAGTACGCCGCGACCCGTGGCATCATCATTGCCGACACCAAGTTCGAGTTTGGTGTCATCGATGGCAAGGTCACGCTGATCGACGAGTGCCTCACGCCCGATTCCAGCCGTTTCTGGCCTGCTGCCAGCTACGAGGAGGGCAAGATCCAGCCCAGTTACGACAAACAATTCGTCCGCAATTGGCTCAAGGCCAACTGGGATATGACGGGGGAGACCCCGCACCTGCCCGCCGAGGTCATCGATGGCACGTCCGAGCGCTATCGCGAGGCCTTCCAGATCATCACGGGCTCCCAGTTCACAAGCATGAAGGAGAACGCATAAGTGAGTACCCGTAGCGCCACGAACAAGCGCACGCAATCCCGCGAGGTTACCGGGGTTGCGCGCAAGTCCGCCGCATCTGCTAAGCCTGCCCGTCAGGCAGCGAGCTCTGTCCACGTCGTGCCGGCTTCGTCTAAGGCACGCCGCAAAGAGCTCGAGAAGGGCGAGAACCTCGAGGGCCTCTCTAAAGAGGAGAAGCGCGCCCGCAAGGCTAAGCAGCGCGCCAAGGAGGATCGCATCTACACGGTGTCGAATATCCTTCTCAAGCAGGATGAGGACTACACCAAGCGCCGCCGCATCTGGTGGGCCGTGCTCGCTATCGGCATGGTGCTCGTCGTGGCCATTTGGGCCTCGCTGTACTTCGCTCCCGCTGGCATGGTGTCCAGTCCCGTCCAGATGGTCGGCATCGTTTTGTCTTACGTCGTCATTCTGGGTGACTTTATCTACGACTTCGTTCGTATTCGTCCCCTGCGCAACATGTACCGCACGCAGGCTGAGGGCATGTCCGACAATAAGCTCAACGCCCTTATCGAGCGCGCGGCTGCCGAGGAGGACAAAAAGGACTCCAAGAAGAAATAGCGTTTGCATTCATACTTATCGCTAAGATATAAGGCGCGTCGTTTTTGCGGCGCGCCTTTTTACTGTTCTATAGATAGATGGAGTGGCACATGATTCGAGCTGCCCTGACGGTTGAAGAAGCTCTGGAGGGCATGAAGGCCCTGGAGCCCAAGATTAAAAACTATGCGCGCCTGGTCGTCCGCAAGGGCGTAAACGTCAAGCCCGGCCAGGAAGTCGTCGTTCAGTCTCCGGTCGAGTGCGCGCCGTTTGCGCGCGTGGTGGTCGCGGAGGCCTATGACGCCGGCGCCGGCCACGTGACGGTCATTTGGGCCGATGATGCCGTGACGAGGCTCACGTACGAGCATGTCGATAAAAGCTATTTTGAGCAGACGCCCGAGTGGAAGCGCCTGCAGCTGGATTCCCTGGCCCAGGACGGTGCCTGCTTTATCTTTATCGAGGGTGCGGATCCCGCAGCCCTCAAGGGCATCGATCCAGCCAAGCCGGCCGCGGCATCCAAGGCGAGGAATACGCAGTGCAAAGTTTTCCGCCGTGGACTGGATTACAACATCAATCCGTGGTGCATCGCCGGCGCTCCGGTCGTGGCTTGGGCGCACGAGGTGTTCCCGGGAGACGCCGATGAGGTTGCAATCTATAAGCTGTGGAATGCGATTCTGCACACCGCTCGCGCCGATGGCCAGGACCCGGAGAGCGACTGGGAACTCCATGACGCCGCATTCGAAAAGAACCTGCGTTTCCTAAACGATAATCAATTTGATTGCCTGCACTACACCGCTTCGAACGGAACCGATCTGACGATTGGCATGACGAAAGGTCACGAGTGGGCCGGCGGCAAGGGCAAGACGCCCGATGGCCACCCCTTCTTCCCCAACATCCCCACCGAGGAGGTTTTTACCTCGCCTGATCGCATGCGCGCTGACGGAATCGTCTACTCGGCCATGCCGCTCATCCACCATGGCAATAAGGTCGACGATTTTTGGATTAAGTTCGAGGGCGGCCGCGTAGTGGACTACGATGCCCGTGTGGGCAAGGCAACGCTCGCAAGCATCATCGATACTGACGAGGGCGCTGCTCACCTGGGAGAGGTCGCGCTCATCTCCAAGAACACGCCGATCCGCGAAAGTGGCGTACTGTTCTACGATACGCTCTATGACGAGAACGCTAGCTGCCATCTCGCGCTAGGTGTCGGTTTCCCCGAATGCATCGAGGGTGGGTATGACATGTCCAAGGAAGAGCTCCTGGAGCATGGCGTTAACGTCTCGAGCACGCACGTCGATTTTATGATTGGCACGGACGACATCGATATTACGGGCATTACGCCTGATGGACGTGAAGTTGTGATTTTCCAGAACGGCCAATGGAGTTGGGAATAGTCCCAGACCGTGGTACAATGCCACCCGCGGGCCGTTAGCTCAGCTGGCAGAGCAGGGGACTTTTAATCCCAAGGTCCAGGGTTCGAACCCCTGACGGCCCACCATAGAATGGAAAAGCGACTGGCGGATGCCGGCCGCTTTTTTGTTGCCGCGACGCGGGTTCGAACCCGAAAGGGCGCGGAGCTGAGTAAACGCGTGAGCGTTTGCCAGCGCAGCGCGCAAGGCGCGAAGCGCCGCAGCGGCCGCCTGCGGAGCAGGCTGAACCCCTGACGGCCCACCCAAAGTAAGGAATACGAAATGAAAACAAATAGATACGGAATTAGCGGCAGCACATTAAAGATAATAGCAGCCATTTCGATGGTTCTCGATCATGTAAGCAGGATCGTCCTGACCAATGGAATCATGACTCACGCATCGTACAGTCAGATATCAGACGAACAGTGGGCGATTCTAAGCGAGGCTTCGGATATGCTTCATGTTCTTGGCAGAATTGCATTTCCCTTATTTTGCTTTTTGATAGTTGAGGGATTTTTGCATACTCATGACTTAAAGAAGTACCTGCGAAATATGCTTGTCTTCGCAATCATTGCGGAGCCCATATACGATTTCGTTCAAACCGGGCAACTATTTGACGCTCGGCAACAAAATGTTATGTGTGAGCTCCTGCTTTCCTTGGTCTTTTTGATTATTCTGGAAAAGACACAAAGTCTTTCAAAATGGAAAAGGTACATCGCAGAAACTGCTCTGATTGTTTTGACAGCGCTGGCAGCTGAATACACTAAACTAGATGGTGGTGTGTATGGCATTCTGCTCGTGGCTGCATTCTATTTATTCCACGACAGCAAGGCCAAGATGTTCTTTGCTGCAGTATGCGCAGTGCTCCTTTCGTCATGCCATATAGTCGGCGGCGGATTTGAGTTTGCTACAGCTAATGTATTTAATCCTGATGTTGCTGCTGCGGTCGTTTCGTTGCTGCTTATCAATCTTTATAATGGCAAGCGAGGGCTGAAGCTGAAATATTTCTTCTACATTTTCTATCCGGCACATCTTGCTCTGCTTTATGGTGTCTCACTTATTGTTTTGAACTGTCTTTAAAAACTCTCAAACAAGTCTCTGAAAGCAGAAATAAATTGACCCTAAGACTGCTTGTGAATTTCTGGAAGACTGGAGAGATGCGAGGAGAGACAACGAGGGCTGCAGAAAGATGCTTCGAAAGCATGAATGGCAGCGAGAAAATGAGTTCGGAAGCGCCCTCTGGATGATCCAGCATAGAATAGAAAGCGATCGGCTCCGGCTGGTCGCTTTTTTGTTGCCGGTGCACGGGTTCGAACCCGAACTTCTCTATATATAAGAACGCTTGGCGAACAAAACCTGCCTTTTACCGACGGGAAACAAATAGCTGATGCTTTTGGAGTAAAGTGGCGCTCCAGAGATGACCGATGCCTTAATACCTATAAACCAGCTGGTCATCGCCAATATCAGAAGCCAATGCTTCAGTTTTAACCTCAGTGATGCGACTGAGGGACCTATTCATTTGTGAACAAAATATGGAGTGCGCGATTCCCGCCCCCGGCGCCCCTCCGGT